>CALWLN010000026.1 GCA_944381535.1 uncultured Lachnospiraceae bacterium | reverse complement strand
ATACTATAATAATGATGGCGGAAAAAAGCAAGCCCCTTTTCTGGATTTTTCATGTATTTTTCTTCAAACACATCTGTTTCCGTAAGACGGGCAAACAAAATCAGCTTTTATTTCCCTTCCGCCATAGCCAGCTGCGCCTTGACCAGATTATAGTAGATTCCCTGCTTTTCCAGCAGTTCATTATGGGTGCCGATCTCCGCGATACCATGCCTGTCGATGACCACCAGGCGGTCCGCGTTCCGCAGGGTGGACAGCCGGTGGGCAATGGCAAAAGTAGTCCTGCCCTGTACCAGCCGGTCCAGAGCCTGCTGGATCAGAAATTCGCTTTCCGTGTCCAAAGCGGAAGTGGCTTCATCTAAGATCAGCAGCCGTGGATTATTCAGAATCGCCCTGGCAATGGCAATTCGCTGGCGTTCCCCGCCGGACAGATTGTAGCCATGCTCTCCCACATAGGTATTGTAGCCGTCCGGCGTCTTACAGATGAAGTCATGGGCATTGGCAGCCTTGGCAGCCTGGATAACCTCAGCCAGGGTGGCGTCCTGCCTGGCAAAGCGGATATTGTTAAGAATACTGCCGGAGAACAGGAAGGTCTCCTGGAGTACCACACCAATCTGGGAGTGGAGACACTCCGTCTTAATCTCCCTGATATTGGTGCCGTCAATGGTGATTCGGCCCTGATCCACATCATAAAGGCGCATGATCAGGTTGATCAGCGTGGATTTCCCGGTTCCGGACGCCCCTACCAGACCGATCATCTCCCCGGGCTTCACCTCGAAACTCACGTCCTCCAGCACAGGCTCATAATTCTGGTAACCAAAGGATACATGCGCAAAGGTAAAAGCGCCTTCGATCTGAAATTCCCTGCTGCTTTCCTTATTGGCAATCTCCGGCTCCTCATCCAGCACATCATAAATCCGGTTCAGACTGGTGATCATCTGCATTACGGCCCGGGGCAGATGGGTCATCCAGCTTAAGGGCCCGAACAGGTAGCCGCAATAGGTAATGAACTGCACCAGCTGTCCCAGGGACATCTCCCCTTCCAGCACATCCAATCCACCGAAGAAAACGGCAATGTAGGTCCCGCCGCCCAGGAAAAAGGTCATAATCGGGAAAAACACCGCCCAAAAGGTCTCATTTTTGCGGCTGACGGCCGCATACTCCCGCGTCATCTTCGTAAAACGCTCCGCTTCCCGTTCCTCCTTGCCAAAGGATTTTACCACCCGCATGCCGGAGAGGATATCCTGCAGACCGCTGCTCAGTTCATCCGCTTTCAGCCACTGCTTATGATAAATCATGTGGATACGGTGCCAGAAGGCCCGAATGGTGATGAATACCGCCACAATGAACACGATGGACATCAGAGTCATCTGCCAGCTAATGAGAAACATCATCACCAGGGATACGATCATGGTCAGCAGGACAGAAAACATATCCCCGAATATTTCCTCCATAAAATTACGAATCTGATTGGTGTCCCGGGACACCCGGTTCATCAGCTCCCCCGGTTTTCTTTTATTGATAAAAGAAAGGGAAAGGGTCTGAATTTTATAATACAGCTTCTTTCGCAGGGTCATGCTGATGGTGGTGCCAAGCTTGACACAGTTCCAGTAACGGAGCACTTCAAGCAAAATCAGGCTGATCAGCAGGAAAAAGGAAATCCCGATAAAACTCCACAACTCCCGAAAGGTTCCCCGGCCTGTAGCCAGAGTTTTATCGATAAACTGCTGCTGCACCATTGGGTTGACCAGATTCACGGCGGCAATCAGAATCATGAGCAGTGTGATCAGCAAAAGTCTTCCCATATTGCCTTCGCAGATTGTGAGGAACCGTTTGAACAAATCCGATTTTCCCTGGCAGTAAGGACATTTGCTGGTACCGGGAAGGGCCCGGCCGCATTTCTCACAATATTTTTCATATTCATGGCTGACCACCCGCTCCGCCGTATCCGGTCCCCCGACTTTTTCTAAAGCGTCAATCAGCGCCTGGGCGCCTCTTACCACATAGGACACACGTATGATATGTCGCATGGAAAACCGGGCGGCGCAGACGGCCTTTCCTGCTTTGGTGGTCACCGTCACAATGCCGCTGTTCACCTGGTGCTCGCATTTTATTTTTTCACAGTCCTTCAGCAGGAAGGACGCCGTGACGCTGTTTTCATCCAGCACAAGAAACCGTTCCTGGGTCACTGCCAGCCAGGTCTGGGAAGCGTATTCCTCTCTGGCCAGCTTCCTTTTATTATCAAACCGCAGATCCACCGGGACACAGTACCAGAGACTTTCCCCGGGGGCAAGATTTAGGGCCTCCATCTGCGGCTGGCTTAACTCATATAATAGTTTCATTTGTAAAACCTTTTCCTTTCTGAAATGCAGGCATTTGAATAAATTCCCGTTCCGTTCTGGAACCCCCTCCGTCTACCTTAAATAAACAGATCCAGCTTCTTGCGTTCCAGCACGCTGAGCTTATAAAAATCCGGAATCTCATAACGGTTCCCGTCAATGTCCGTCACAAGGAGGCGGGAATCGCTCAAAGCCACCACTGCCTCCCCGCTCATCTGGGTGGTGAAGCGGCAGACACCGAAATTGGTGACCGCATGCCAGTAGGCATATCCATATTCATCCTTGATGTCCAATACCTTGGTGATCACCGGCATAAAATACCGGAGCCGGATCTGCTCCCGGATCATTTCCTGCTGCTTACGCTCAAGCTGGGAAAGCTTCTCTATCATGCCGATCTCCTTCGCCTTCTCATCTGCTTCCCGGATAGAGATAAATTCCTCCGGATCAGTCAGAGGAAAGGTCAGATAGACCCCCACCCTGGAATATTCCTTATCCCCTGTCTTCATGGAGAGAAATCCCCCTTCTGTCCTGGAAAACCGCGTGTTTTCTCTGGTCAGGAAACGCATTTCCAATAGTTCCTCCGATTCCTTTTTCAGAGCCTCCTCATCAAATTCCCGCAGGTCTAAAAAATCCTGTCCTGTATTTTCACGTTCGTCTGTCATATTCTCCTCCTCTTACTCCAGACCGCGCATGGCCAGCGCCTTGGTCTGCAGCTCGCTCAATTTATAGAATGTCCCTTTTTTATCCAGAAGCTCCTGGTGGGTGCCTGTTTCCGTAACCCTGCCCTCATCCAGCACGATCAGATGGGCGGCGTTGCGCAGAGTAGACAGACGGTGGGCAATGGACAGCACCGTGCGCCCTTTTTCCAGACGCTCCAGGGACTTCTGGATGGCCAGCTCCGTTTCGGTATCCACTGCGGAAGTAGCCTCATCCAGGATCAATATCTTAGGGTCCGCCAGAATGGCCCTGGCAATGGAGATTCTCTGCTTCTCCCCGCCGGACAGCGCACGGCTGGAGGAGCCAAGAATGGTGTCATAGCCGTAGGGCATCCGGCAGATGAAATCATGGGCATTTGCCTGGACTGCCGCGCGGATGATCTCTTCTCTGGTGGCTTCGGGTCTGGCATAGGCGATATTTTCCGCAACGGTTCCCATGAAAATATAGGTATCCTGGGACACCATGGCGATATTCCTGCGTAGTTCCCGAAAACCATATTTTTTTACATTGATACCGTCCACCAGCACCTCTCCTTCCTCCACATCATAGAGACGTGAGATCAGATTCACCAGGGTGGACTTGCCGGAGCCGGAACGTCCCACAATGCCAAAGACCTCCCCCGCCTCCACATGGAAGCTGACATTTTTCAGAATCGGCTTATGGGCCTCATAGCTGAAGGTCACATTGCGAAGTTCGATCTCCCCCCGAAAGGTCTCTGGCCGGACAGGGTCTGGCACCTCCTTTACCTCCGGGACGGCGTCCATAATCTCGAACAGCCGCTGGGCGGAATTCATACAGTTAGTGTACCAGCGGATAATGCGGGACATGAACTCCAGCGGCCCTTTCATCTGGCCCACATACCCGGAAAAGGTCAAAAGCATCCCCAGCTCTATTTGGGAACCGCCAATCATCAGAGCTCCGCCCACAGCCCATACCAGAAAGCTGATGATATCCTCCACGGTACAGTACAGGGCAAAAAAGGCATTGTCATACCGGGCCACATCCAGTTCCGCATCCTGCACCCTTCCGTTATTTTTGGAAAAACGCGTAAGCTCCTGCTCCTCCTGGCCGAAGGCCCGGACTACCCTGGCTCCGGTAAAATTCTCGTTCATCTGGCCGTTGAGTCTGCGCTTGGCCCGATGCCTTTTTCCATAATAATGCCATAACCGGGGCATCATCCGGTAGCTGATCACCACCAGCGCAGGCATCAGACAGACACATACCAGCGCCAGCAGCGGATTCAGCAGGAACATGATAATCGTAGTAGCCAGCAATGTCCCGATATTGATAAAAAAGTAAGGAATGCCGTCGATGAAAAAGCTGGATATTTCTTCCGCGTCATCAGACACCCTGGTCATCAAACTTCCGGTCTGCCTTCTGGTATAAAAGCTGATGGACAGCTTTCCCATGGAAGCGAACACCTGGCTTTTGATCTTTCCTACCACCTCCGGGGCAATCCTGGCAGTCAGAACCCCCTGGAGAATCCCCAATGCCTGAATCATCACCTTTGTAAGGAGCATGGCCAGCGTGATTACAATAAGGGCGACAAAAAACCTGCCTGCCGGGATATGCAGCATTTCCAGAAATTCCTCGTTTTTGGCAAGCACCTCATCATACAGGACCGTTCCGCTTAAGTAAGGCCACACCAGGTTCAGCACGGCTGTACCCAGATAGCACAGGATCATTACCGCAAGACTGACTTTATAAGGCTTGAAATAAGCCATGACCCGAAACAGAATGGATTTTTTATCCATACATTTGGGACAGACCTTCCTCTCCTGGTCCGGATAGAGCATGCCGCACTTGGGGCAGCATTCCTTTCCCTTTGTAATGTCAAGGTCTTCCCCATGAATCTCCTCCTGTTTTTTTATCTTATCCGCAAGCTTGCAGATCCGCTGGAAAGCTTCCATACGGGTATTGGAAAAATGGCATAGGTCCCGCTCCACGCCGTCAATCTCAGCAAGCAGTACCCCGCTGCTGATCTGGCGGATGACCTCCATTTTTGTGATACGCTTCAGTTCATAAAAACAGAGTGCAGGTTCCTGCTCCAAAGCGGCCTCCTCCTGCATCTGCCATCCCCCGTAACCTCCAAAACGGTACTCTGCTTTTCCGCCATAGGGATATGCGGCTACTATCAGATTCTCCTTTGTCAGAGCCACAATGGAATCCGCAAACCGGTATTCCATATCAAAATCCGCGGCCGCCGCAAAAATAATGTCCTTTTTCTGAACGCCGTACTTTTCTACGGCGGCAATAAAACTTTTTGGTATTTTCATGTCCCCTCCGTCTCCTCCCCCGGGATGTTGTCTTCCGCCGGCGTCTGCCTGCTGCAGACAGGCCCTGGCACGTATTTTTCCCATGCGCTCCGCTTCATTGCGCACATAGAAAAAAGCCATGGCTTCCAGAAGGCAGCCATGGCTCATCGTTCTACTCTTACCTGTTCATAATAATATCTGCATATGATAACAACTGAGCAGAAATCAACCAGCAATTTCCCGGGAGACAATTTCATATTTCTTCAATTGTAAAATCCTGATCCTATATTTGTTTGTCATGTCATTGTCTCCTTTCTTTTTTATTTTGTCTTTATTTAGTATAGCCATAATTTTTTTCGTTGTCAACAGATTTTACCGCTTTTGCTGAAACAATCCCTATTATGGTATCCGATATCCAAAAAACTCCATAATTTCCTTTGCCTCCTCGGCATTTTGGGCCGGGCCCCAAAAAGAGATGCCCTCAATCGTTCCGTCAATCTGATTGCTTTCATCCGAATACAGACGATTATCTGATACATACGGAAATTCTTTCAGCTTAGTATATTCGTCGGTATACTCAACGCCATCAACAGTTAGTGTTCCTTTTACATACGAAGGCAAAATAAAGTTTGAAAAATATAGGATATCAATATCAACTTCTGCCGTTTCGCCGGTACTGGTAGACACCGTCATTGTACCCTCAATCCGCTCTGGCATATGCGCAAGGAACAATGCAGTCACAATAACAACCGCTAATGCAACAATTATTATTATTCTATACTTCCTTATCTTACCTTTTGCTCTATCTTCCGCTGTCTTTTTTCTCCTTTCTCCTAAATGTTCAATTAAGATTGAAAAAACTGCGTTTTATGTATTCATACTCCCTAACCAATACTCACAAATATATGTTGTACACAATCCATATCTTTGTTGTAAATTATCACTTAATTTCTAATTATTTTTTCTCTAATTATACAATTTATTATTATAATTGTCAATTATATTCAATCAATTAATCAATTTGTCAATGCACTCAAAAATCCTGGGCGCTCTTACTTTTCACGGGGTGAGGAATTATACAACTGATAAAGCTGTTTTCACAAGAGATTTGAATTTTTTTGGTTTTTGACAGGAACGTAGCCCTGGATGGCACATTTGTTATAAGCAGACCATGGAAAGACGCCGGCACTTGGCGAGCCGACCGTTTACGGGCGGCGAGTCTAGTACCGCTGCGTCTTTCGTTGAGCGGGAGCGTGTCTGCGATAACAAATATGCCATCCAGGGCGACCTCCAGACAAAACCTCAAAATCCTTCTGATTCTGTGAACAAACTTTCAGGGATTTCAAAAAATATTTTGGAAAACTATTGCAAAACTTAAATTTTACGGTAAAATAGAAGCGATTGCTAAAAACCATTTAATTAAGAAAGAAAGGTATCAAAATATATGATCAGCGCAAACAATGTCACCTTAAGAATCGGGAAGAAAGCCTTATTCGAGGACGTAAATATCAAGTTTACCGAAGGCAACTGCTACGGTTTGATCGGAGCCAACGGCGCAGGGAAATCCACGTTCTTAAAAATTTTAAACGGGCAGCTGGAGCCCACAAGCGGCGATGTAACCATCACTCCCGGCCAGCGGCTTTCCTTCCTGCAGCAGGACCATTTTAAATACGACGAGTTTCCGGTTCTGGATACGGTCATCATGGGAAATCAGCGGCTTTACGACATCATGAAGGAGAAGGACGCCATCTACATGAAGGAGGATTTTTCCGACGAGGACGGTATCCGGGCCAGCGAGCTTGAGGCGGAATTTGCCGATATGGACGGCTGGAACGCGGAATCCGACGCCGCCCAGCTTTTAAACGGTCTCGGCATCGAAACGGACCTTCATTACGCCATGATGAAGGACTTAAACGGCGCCCAGAAGGTAAAGGTGCTGCTGGCCCAGGCCCTCTTTGGCAACCCCGACATTTTGCTTCTCGACGAGCCTACCAACCATCTGGATCTTAGCGCCATCGCCTGGCTGGAGGAGTTCCTTATCAACTTTGAAAACACGGTGATCGTAGTGTCCCATGACCGGTATTTTTTAAACAAGGTCTGCACCCACATCGCGGACATCGACTACGCCAAGATTCAGCTTTATGCCGGAAACTATGATTTCTGGTACGAATCCAGCCAGCTTTTGATCAAACAGATGAAGGAGGCCAACAAGAAGAAGGAGGAAAAGATCAAGGAGCTGCAGGAATTTATTTCCCGGTTCTCCGCCAACGCCTCCAAGTCCAAGCAGGCCACCTCCCGTAAAAAAGCGCTGGAGAAGATTCAGCTGGATGAGATCAAACCCTCCAGCCGCAAATACCCTTACATCGACTTCCGTCCCAGCCGGGAAATCGGCAATGAGGTGCTGACCGTGGAGGGCTTAAGCAAGACCATCGACGGCATCAAGGTGCTGGACAATATCTCCTTCATTGTGGGCCATGACGACAAAATCGGCTTTGTGGGAAGCAACGAGATTGCCAAGACCACCTTGTTTAAGATTCTGGCCGGAGAGATGGAGCCGGACGAGGGCACCTACAAGTGGGGCGTGACCACCTCCCAGTCCTATTTTCCCAAGGACAACACGGAGATTTTCGATACGGATATGCTGATCGTGGACTGGCTGACCCAGTATTCGGAGATCAAGGACGCTACCTATGTGCGGGGCTTCTTAGGACGTATGCTTTTTGCCGGGGAGGACGGCGTGAAGAAGATGCGGGTGCTCTCCGGAGGCGAAAAGGTCCGGGTGCTGCTGTCCCGGATGATGATCCAGGCCTCCAACGTGCTGATCATGGATGAGCCCACGGACCATCTGGATATGGAATCCATCACTGCCTTAAACAACGGCATGATAAAGTTCCCCGGTGTGATCTTATTCACCTCCCGTGACCATCAGATCGTGCAGACCACAGCCAACCGGATCATTGAATTTTTGCCGGGCGGCTCCATGATCGACAAGGTCACCACCTACGACGAGTATCTGGAGAGCGACGAGATGGCCAGAAAGCGCCAGGTGTACTCCATGAGCGCGGACCAGGAGGCGGATGACTGATGTACTGTAACCGCATACAGCCCATTAGAAGCCTCCGGAACCTGTATGCCTCCCTGTTACAACTTTATATTGCCGCTTAGAAAATGGAGCCTGGATTCATATCCCGGCTTCATTTTTTTAGGTAAACTCTTGAAAAATCCTGATTTTGCGGTATAATAGTTTCTACTTGGCGAGGTATTTTCGAGCCTTATGCAGACTTCATTGTGGCATTTCTTTGGTTCTTTTACCGATAATTGTCAAATTACTTTCCGTTTTGCACCTTGATAATTGAATAGACTTTGCACTCTGATTGTGATATAATGCAATAAAGTTCCAGGAAGGTCCCTATTGTATGGGTGCTCAAAAATAGTAAGGGGGTATGATTCAATGTCGTTGACCAATGATGATTTATTAGCAATTTCTCAATTGCTTGATACTAAATTAGATGATAAATTAGAAGCAAATCTTAAGCCAATCCGGGAGGATATCCATACTTTGAAGGTTGATGTCCAGGGCCTCAAGGAGGATGTCCATTATCTCAAGTTAACCCAGGAAAATGTTGTCTTGCCGCGGCTAAATACGATTGAAACTTGTTATATTGATACCTATAAACGTTACAGGGATTATGCTGACAAAATGGACACTGCATTCCAGGATATCGACGTGTTGAAGGACGTTGTTTCCGATCATAGCAGGCAGCTCCAGATGCTGGCATAACTGTAACTATAGGAAACGTCAAATAAATTTGCCGTTTCCTATACATAACTATATTGCATGAGGAGTGCGGGGCCTATTGAGTTATTAATGGTTTTACATAATAAAGAATCCCGCATGGCGGGATTCTATGCGCCCAATCAGTATTTTGCCACACAAAAAGTGCTGCCGCACTAAAATTTAACGCGACAGCACCTATCGCTGCTGCTTTAGCCCGCCAGCTTTTCAAACAAGGCTGCGACATACTCCGCAATTTCACAGTCCTGCTCCTCTGTTCCTCCACCGACGCCGATTCCTCCGGCAATCTTTCCGTTCACAAACAGCGGATAGCTGCCGGCTACCAGTGTGATCCTCGGGTCGTTAGTCTGAATCGCCATAAGAGAAGCCCCCTCTGCGGCAGCGGCGGCCACATCCTTTGTCCTGCACTGGGTCACGGCAGCCGTATAGGCTTTTCCGGGCACCAGGGTGATGCTCAGCACCAATGCGTCACCATATCTGCGATATACTCTCGGCAAACCGTTTTCATCACTGATGGCAAAGCTGATATCAATGCCCAGCTCCTTACTCTTTTCTCTTGCGGCAGCGCACAGCTTATCGCACAGTTCATCTGTCAAAATCATTTGAAAAACCTCCATATTCCTAGATTGATACATTCTTCTCTCTGTATCAATCAGAGTATATCAGATGACCGGCCTTATCCGCTTGCCCGTTTCTTCGAAAAACTTGCTTATTTCTTTAACTGACGCTGCATATTTCGAATATCTTCTTTGGGAGCCGCCCCGAACATTTTCCGATAATCCCGGATAAACTGGGAAAGACTCTCATACCCCACCTCCACAGAGGCCTCCGTCACATTTCTATGTTCATCCAGCATAAGCCTTCTGGCCTCGGTCAAGCGAAGCCGCTTCTGGCATTGCAGGGGGCCCATTCCCACTGCGCTTTTGAATTTCTGATGAAACAGAGAAACACTCATATTTCTTTGCTCTGCCAACTCTTCCACGGTGATAGGGATTCTCTATTTTAGGCATTTGGATTTTTTCTCCTGTGAACCGCCAAGCTGTCACAGAGGAAATTCCCGTCTGATTAGGGCCTTCCGCAAGAGGAAGGCCCCGCGCCTCATTTTGTAACTTTTGAAGACTTGCATTCATAGGGCTCACCCTTACAAAAGATACGCCTTCAACAGCTTCAGGGTATTCTCCACCCCGTCCACATGGCTACGTTCGTAACCATGGGAGGCGTATACCCCCGGACCGATCAGTCCGTGGCGCACGTCGTAACCGGCTTTCAGGGCAGCGTCAGCATCAGAACCGTACTGGGGGTACACATCCACGGCGAAGTCGATGTTTTCCTCCCTGGCCGCCCGGATCAAATCGCTGACCACCTCATAGTTGTAGGGGCCGGCACTGTCCTTGGCGCAGATGGATACCATATGCTCCGTACAGGAAAGCCCCTCTCCCACACAGCCCATATCCACAGAGAGAATCTCCGTGGTTCCCGCCGGCACGGTTCCGCAGGCCCCGTGGCCCACCTCCTCGTACACCGTGATGTGCTGGAAAATTTTTCTCCTGGGCACAAGATTTTCGTCCTTCAGATATTTCGCGAATCCCAGAAAAATGCCCACGCTCAGCTTATCATCCAGGAAACGGCTCTTGATGTAGCCGGACTTCGTCACAGTGGTTCTGGGCTCAAAGGCCACGATATCCCCCACCATAATGCCCAGCTCTTCCGTCTCCTTCCTGGAGGCAGTCCTTTCGTCGATAACCACCTCCATATTGTCGTATTCCCGGCTGGTCTCACCGTACTCCTTGTTCACATGGATGGAGGCGTTGTTCAGCTGGAAGGTTCCCTCATAAATCTTCCCGTCCCGGGTGTATATCCGGCAGTTTTCCGTCTCCCCGTTGTTTGGATTCATGCCGCCCAGGGGAGTAAGGCGCAGCCGGCCGTTATCCTTTATCTGGGCCACCATACCGCCCAGGGTGTCGATATGGGCTTCCAGTAAAATGGCATTTTCCCTCTCTTTGCCACCCAGATCAATGAGCAGCCCGCCCTTCTCCGTCTTCACCGGGCAGTAGCCCAGACGCTCATACTCTTCCATCACATAGTCCGCCACCCTGTCCGTGAAGCCGGTGGGGCTGTCGATAGCCAAAATTTTCCTGGTCTCTTCCAGGCTGTAATCCACATATGATTTCATGCTCTCTCCTCCAAAATTCTGATTTTATTCTTCACGCTGCCTCTCCCGGCAATGTTCCCTACAATTTCTTTCTGCCACGTTTTCATTCCCGTATCATAAGAAACGCTCCCAGATTCCCGCGTTTTCCCCGGGACGCCCGGTGAGAAAACAGATACTTGCTGTTGCAGCAGGTACAGATATTGGTGGTGGCGATATGTTCCGGCTTCACGCCGGCCTCCGTAAGGACCAGCTCGTTGGCCCGCCACAGATCGAGCTGATATTTTCCTCCGCCCTTTTCTGTCAGAAGCTGCCGCCAAGCCGGTGCCGGGACAGCTTCCGTCCCCACGATCCCATGCGCCGGGACAGCTTCCGTACTCACAATCCCATGCGCCGGAACGAGTTTTGCAAATTCCCGCTTAAACTCCTCCGCCACGTCCTGGCTGACCTCATAGCAGTCCCGGCAGATGGATGGGCCGATGGCACAGAGCAGATCTTTTGGGTCCGTGCCATATTCCCGGCTCATGGCTTCTATGGTAACCTTTCCGATTCTCCCCACTGTGCCCCGCCAGCCGGAATGGCTCAGCCCGATGGCCCTATGCACCGGGTCCGCAAAATACAGGGGCACGCAGTCCGCATAAAACGTGGACAGCACCAGCCCCGGCACATCCGTGATAAGTCCGTCTGTGTCAAAAAAGGATTTTTCCCGGGTCAGCCCGTTTCCCGCGTCCGCCAAGGTGACCTTCCGCACATGGGTGGTGTGGGTCTGGTCGGATAAGACAAATTTTTCCCTTTCAGCGCCCAGCGCCTCCGCCACCCTGCGAAAATTTTCTTCCACCGCTTCCCTTTTATCTCCTCTGGTGAAGCTTAAGTTCATGCTGGAAAAAATCCCCTCGCTGACACCGCCAAACCGGGTGGTAAAACAGTGGCCAAGCCAGTCCTCTTGCTCCAGAAGAGGAAAGTACAAAAGGGGAAGCACGGTTTTGTCCGCCAGCCCTACCTGCTTCTCCCGGATTTCTTCCATGTCATTTTTCCTACAAAAAGCTGTCATGTCTTACTCCCATTTCTAACATACATTCCCAACAGGATTCATTTCTCTCATTGCTAAAACGCGTTCTCCACATGCATGATCTCATCCCGCAAAATTCCCACCACATCAAACCGGCAGGGCGTATTTTCCGGGTATCCGTGCCTCATCAGATACACATACGCCGCTCTTTTGATCCGCTTCTGCTTGCGGGCGTCCACCGCCTCCAGGGGATGGCCGCCCCGCTGGTCGGAACGGTACTTTACCTCCACAAACACAAGGTATGCGCCGTCCCTGACAATTAAGTCAATCTCCCCCACTTTCGTATAAAAGTTCTGTTCCAGAATCCGGCAGCCTTTTTTCTCCAGATACTCCGCCGCCATCTTCTCATAGGCAAAGCCAATCTTCTTACTCTGCCTTTTCTCACCGGCAATTTTCTGCTCTACTTTATGCTCTTTTTTCTGTTCCACTCCCTCTCCCCCTCAGTTTCCAAAAGAATTTCCACCTGTGCGGTTGGAGCAAAAACGCTCCAACCTCTACCGGATTGCAACCGCACAGGTGGAAAAATTTTTAATAAAGCTTGCCCTGTGTATGGGGCTTGGCCCGTATTTTTTCAAAGCCTCTATATGTTCCCCGGACCCATAGCCCTTGTTGGAGGCAAACCCGTACTCCGGCATAAGCTTGTCATATTCCACCATCAGCCTGTCCCTGGTCACCTTGGCCACAATGCTGGCCGCCCCGATGGAAATGCTCTTCGCGTCCCCTTTGATAATGGGCACCTGCCTGATTTCCACCTCCGGAATGGTCACAGCGTCATTTAACAATATGGCGGGCTTCACCGTCAGCTTTCCAATGGCCTCCCGCATGGCTTCATAGGTGGCCTGCAAAATGTTGATCTCGTCAACGCGGGCCGGCCCCACCATGCCGATCCCCACTGCCACAGCCTCCTTTAATATCACATCATACAACTCCTCGCGCTTCTTCTCGCTGAGCTTCTTGGAATCATTGATATATAAAATCCCGCAGTCTTTGGGCAGAATCACCGCCCCGGCCACCACCGGACCGGCCAGAGGGCCGCGCCCCACCTCGTCTATACCGCAGACATAGCCTAAATGGGCATACTCCCGCTCAAAGGCTCCCAGCTTATAGATTCGCTCCTTTTCCTCCGAAAGCTTTAAAAGCCGCTTTCTCGCCTGCTGTACCAGTGTCTGAACACCGGTGCGGCTGTCCTTTTCATAATCCGCAATAAAAGCAGGCAGCAGCTCATCCGCTGCTGCCCTCAACTCTTCCTTGATCAGTCCGACTGCTTTCTCCTTTTCCATGGTACGCTCCTTACTTGTGACGGATGAATCCGATTTTGTTAAAGGGATAAATGCGAAGCCACGCTCTTCCGATAATATCCTCCCGATGGACATTTCCCACGCTGGGGTCCCGGCTGTCACTGCTGGCATTCCGGTTGTCTCCCAGCACAAAATACTCGTCGTCGCCCAGGGTGATCTCATTCTCCGCAAGCCCCAGCTTGTCGGGCGAAATGACCTCCCGGCCATAGGATTCCACCAGTTCCTCACCGTTGATGTAAATGATCCCGTTGGTGTCAATCCGAACCGTCTCTCCCGGCAGGCCGATAATTCGCTTGATATAATAGGTGTCCGCCCCGTGCTGATAGGGAAAGACAATAATATCAAACCGCTCCGGGTCCCGGAACCGGTAGGAAATCTTATCCACGATCAAGTTATCCCCATGGCTTAAGGTATTTTCCATGGAGGACCCGCTGACCTCCGTGCGCTGTCCCACATAACGGATGACCAGAAAGGTCAGTACAAACACTACTGCAATATACATCACAAAGCTTATGATTTCCCGGACCGTGCCGCCTTTTGTGCGTTTTTCCCGGGACTCGTTATCCTTGGTCTCGTTATCCTTCATCGCTCTTTCCTTCTCTCGTCATTTTCACCTGGCGACAAGTCTTCCTACGGTCTGCGCAGTAAATGCGCAGACCTGTCTGAACTGTTACGCCTCTGCTTCTATTCTATGCTTCTTTCTATGGAAATTCAAGGGTAATTTTCCCCAGCCTGCCGCTTCTGAATTCCTCCAACAGAAGGGCCGCCGCCTTGCCGTAGTCCAGCTCCTCTCCCCGCTTTATACAGTTGCGGTTTCTGGCAATCTGCTCTAAGATTTCAGTGGCTTTTGTTTCCTCCGAAAGCTGGTACCGCCCGGCAAGCACCCCCGGATACTCCCGAATCAAAAGGGCGATCAGCTCCAGAGCCAGCTCGTCCATATTCAGAATTTCATCCTTGATGGAGCCAACCAGCGCCAGATGAAGTCCCACGGTCTGGTCCTCAAACTTGGGCCAGAGAATCCCAGGCGTATCCAGAAGCTCCACGCTCTTGTTCAAGCGGATCCACTGCTTTCCCTTGGTGACGCCGGGCTTATTTCCGGTTTTGGCACAGGCCTTGCCCGCATAGGTGTTGATAAAGGTGGATTTTCCCACGTTTGGGATTCCCACGATCATGGCCCGCACCGGACGGTTCAGGATTCCACGCTTTCTGTCCCGCTCCCGCTTTTCCCGGCAGGCTTCCTCTATCACCTGGGTGATGGCCTTCATGCTGCCCTTGCTGCGGGAATCCGCTTTTGCCACAAAATATCCTTTTTTCTGAAAAAATTCCGTCCAGGCCGCCGTGCCTCTCTCATCCGCAAGATCCGCTTTATTCAGCAAAATCAGCCGGGCCTTGTTCCTGCCCAGCTCGTCAATATCGGGATTGCGACTGCTTAAGGGAATTCTCGCGTCCACCAGCTCAATCACCAGATCGATTAATTTTATATCCTCCTGCATCTGCCGTCTGGCCTTGGTCATATGACCGGGATACCATTGAAAATGCATGTAACACCTCTCTTTCTTTGCCGCGCGCTCCTGCCGGAACAGGCACGGCAGAGCGTTAGTTCAGAAAGCCGAAGTTTTCCCATGGAGAGATCACAAACCAGGCCTGTCCCAGGATATGCTCCTTCTTCACGTTGCCGATATTGGCGTACCGGCTGTCCTCACTATTGCCGCGATTGTCCCCAAGCACAAAATATTCATCCTCTCCCACCACAATGGGCTCCTCCGCCAAAAGGGCATTTTCTATATAGGGATTCTCTATCTCCTCATCAAAAAGCTCATCATTTACATACACCTTGCCATCCTTAATCTGCACGGTATCCCCTGGCGTGGCGATAACACGTTTGATATAGTAGTAAGATTTTTCATTCCCGTTTGGCAGAAATACGATGATATCATTTTGCTTGGGGTTAAATATTTTATACACAAACCGGTTCACCAACACGGTATCGCCGCTCTCCAGGGTTCCTGACATGGACTGACCCACAACGGGCACACGCACCCCAAAGAAATATACGATCACGGCCGCCAGCCCAATCACCAACGCCAGCTGAGCCACCCACACGGCCACCGTCTTTACCAGCGCCTTATTGACGCCCTTTCTCTGCCCATAAAAATTCAGACTGCTGCCGCCGGCGCGATTGGTCCTACGCCGCCTGGCTTTATAACAATTTCGTCTGTGTCTCATGTGAATCCACTCCATTATGCCGAAAAAGGGGCTGAATGACAGCCCCTTTTCCTATCGTTTTTACTTTACCAGTTCTTTTACCTTTGCCTTCTTGCCCACACGGTCTCTTAAGTAGTTGAGCTTCGCTCTTCTCACCTTACCATGTCTTACAACCTCAACCTTCTCTACGTTGGGGGAATGTACGGGCCATGTCTTCTCCACGCCTACGCCATTGGAGAATTTTCTTACGGTGAAAGTCTCGCGGTTGCTTCCGCCCTGTCTCTTTAAAACGATACCTTCAAACACCTGAATTCTCTCGCGGTTTCCCTCTTTGATCTTGCCGTATACCTTAACGGTATCGCCCACGCAGAACTCCGGTACTTCTGCTTTCAACTGTTCTGCTTCAATGCTCTTGATAATTTCTGCTGCGTTCATTTCGTGACCTCCTATTGATTTAGATGTTCTTAATACCTTTCGTAACAGAGGACCATCCAGTTTACTTGTCTCACGGAGATCTATTTTATCATAGTTCTTCCGGAAAAGCAAGGGATTTTTGGTATTTTTCCCACAAATCCGGCCGGCGCTCCTTTGTCCGCCGGATGGACTGCTCCCGGCGCCAGGTCTCGATGTTCTTGTGATGACCGGAGAGAAGCACCTCCGGCACCTTTTTCCCCATCCACTCCTCGGGGCGGCTGTATTGGGGATATTCCAACAAGTTGTTCTCAAAGGACTCCGTACTGCCGGAGGCCTCGTTGGTGAGAACCCCGGGAACCATCCTTGAAATGGCGTCTATCATCACCATAGCCGGAAGTTCCCCGCCCGTCAAAACGTAATCCCCGATGGAAACGTAGTCCGTGACGATCTCCTGAAGGACGCGCTCGTCGATTCCCTCATAATGGCCGCAGAGGAAAATCAGCTCTTCCTCCCGGGCCAGCTCCTTGGCCATGGCCTGATGGAAGGTGCCCCCCTGGGGCGTCAGATAAATGCACCGGGGTCTGTGGCCCAGCCGGTCCACGACCCATTTCCAGGCGTCATAGACAGGCTGGGCCTGCATAAGCATGCCGGCGCCGCCGCCGTAGGGATAGTCATCCACCTTGCTGTGTTTGTTTGTGGAAAAATCCCGGATATTGACAGCCTCCAGGGACAGATAGCCCGCCTCTATGGCCCGGCCGATGATACTGGTATTCAGTCCGTTTTCCACCATTTCCGGAAATAGTGTTAAAATG
>CALWLN010000025.1 GCA_944381535.1 uncultured Lachnospiraceae bacterium | reverse complement strand
GTCCGGTGGTATAGGAATTGATAAGAAAAAACAGCGGCTTTTTAGTCAGCAGCTGGGCGCAGAGCCGCACCAGCGGATGAATGGCTTCCTCTATTTTCCAAATCTCCCCCTTGGGTCCCCGGCCGTAGGAGGGAGGATCCATGATAACGGCGTCGTAATGATTGCTCCGGCGGATTTCCCGCTCCACAAACTTCACGCAGTCATCCACGATCCAGCGGATGGGGGCTTCGCCCAGCCCGGAGGAAAGGGCGTTTTCTTTGGCCCAGGTCACCATGCCCTTGGAGGCGTCCACGTGGGTGACGCTGGCGCCGGCAGCGGCGGCTGCCAGGGTAGCTCCTCCGGTGTAGGCAAAGAGGTTCAGTACCTTTACCGGACGGCTGGCCCGGCGGATTTTCTCTCCGAACCAGTCCCAGTTTACAGCCTGTTCCGGGAAAAGGCCCGTGTGCTTGAAGGAGAAGGGCTTCAGGTTGAAGGTCAGGGAACCGTATTGAATCTGCCATTGCTGGGGCAGATCGAAGAACTCCCACTCGCCGCCGCCCTTCTGGCTGCGGTGATAGTGGCCGTTGGGCTTATGCCATCCCCGTTCCCGCCTGGGGGTGTCCCAGATGACCTGAGGGTCCGGGCGCACCAGAATATAATTTCCCCAGCGCTCCAATTTTTCTCCTTTGGAGCAGTCTATGACCTCATAATCTTTCCAGTTATTTGCAATCCACATATAGGTCAGTGCCTTTCTGTATACTTTATGTTGTACGGATAACATTGTAGCAGAGAAGCGGCCAGGTGTAAACCAGAAAAATCAGCGGCCGAAGGGAAAGTAATATTGTAACAGTTCAGACAGCAAGCCACAGACCGCCTTCTCCGAAGGCTATTCGCTGCTGCGCAGCTCCTGTCTGTGGCTGATTGGCGTTCCGCCAATCAACGGCAACAAAGAGACAGACCTTAGCAAATAAATTTGCACGGTCTGTCTTTTTGTTGCCTTGCTGTCTGAACTGTTACAATATTACAAAAATGAAAGGAAATAATAAAGCCGAATCCCTTGCATTCGCCAGTGTATCGACTTATACTATAGTAAACGGCAAATAAATTTGCCGTTTACTATAGCCCTCCGGGGGATGCGCACGATTTTTGTAAGGAAAATTCTGCGTTTACACGCAGCAAAAATCGGCGCAGGAAACGTCATAAAGAAAACATTTATGACGTTTCCTATATAATAGTAAAAAGAACATTTTTCGTAGCAGTTCAGTATTTGGGCTGTTACCATTTTCAGAAATATTCACGGAAAGGTCAAGGTATACGGCAGATGCAGAATTTTACCTATTACACCCCCACAAAGGTGGTTTTCGGTAGGAATACGGAGGCGCAGACAGGGGCGCTGATCAAGGAGCAGGGAGGAAAGAAGGTGCTGCTTCATTATGGGGGCGGCAGCGTGGTCCGTTCCGGTTTACTGGACAGGGTGAAGGAGTCTCTGAGGGAGCAGGAAATCGACTGGGTGGAACTGGGAGGCGTGGTGCCAAATCCCAGATTGTCGCTGGTGTATCAGGGGATTGCCATGGCAAAGGAGGAACAGGTGGATTTTATCCTTGCCGTGGGCGGCGGCAGCGTCATCGATTCCGCCAAAGCCATCGGCTATGGCGCAGCGGGGGAGGGCGACGTCTGGGATTTCTATGCCAGAAAAAGGAAACCGCTGTCCTGTCTGCCTCTGGGCGTGGTGCTGACCATTGCGGCCTCCGGCAGTGAGATGAGCAATTCCTCTGTCATCACCAACGAGGATGGCTGGATAAAAAGAGGCTATCGCGACGACCTTTGTCGTCCTCGATTTGCGGTGATGAACCCGGAGCTTACCATGACTCTGCCGCCCCATCAGACCGCCTGCGGCTGCACCGATATTCTCATGCACACCATGGAGAGGTATTTTACCTCCGCAGAGACCATGGAGATTACCGACAGTATTGCCGAGGCGCTGATGAGGACCGTTATCGCCAACGCCAGGATTCTCCTGGAGGACCCGCGAAATTACGAAGCCCGGGCGGAGATGATGTGGGCGGGAAGCCTTTCGCATAACGATCTGACCGGCTGCGGCGGTGACGGCGGGGATTTTGCCTGCCATGGCCTGGAGCATGAGCTGGGAGGGCTTTATGATGTGGCCCACGGCGCGGGCCTGGCGGCGGTCTGGGGAAGCTGGGCGAGGTATGTGTACCGGGACTGCCTGCATCGCTTTTACCGGTTTGCAATCCGGGTGATGGGCATTTCGGATACCGGCAGCCGGGAGGAGACCGCTTTAAAGGGAATCGAAGCCGTGGAGGAATTTTTCCGAAGCCTGCGCATGCCTACCTCTTTAGAGGAACTGGGAATCCATCCCGGAGCGGAGGAGCTGGAATTGATGGCGAAAAAATGTGCCGCCTCCGCAGGCGGCCGGAAAGGCTCGGCGAAAGTACTCTATGAGGAGGATATGCTGGCGATTTACGAAATGGCGAGGCAGAGGAGCAGGCTATGAGGAGTCAAGAGGAGAAGGCAGAGGGAGGTAACTTATGATTTATACAGTCACCTTTAATCCGTCCCTGGATTACGTGGTATCCGTGGAGGATTTCAGGCTGGGGCGGACCAACCGCTCCCAGTCGGAGCAGCTGCTTCCGGGGGGGAAGGGAATCAATGTGTCCATTGTCCTTAAGAATCTTGGTGTGGAGAGTACCGCCCTGGGATTTGTGGCGGGCTTTACCGGAGAGGAGCTTGCGCGGCAGCTTGGACAGATGGGCGTTCAAAGCGGATTTATCCCCCTTGCGGAAGGATGTACCCGGATCAATCTAAAATTGAAATCCATTGAGGGTACCGAGATTAACGGCCAGGGTCCCCGGATTGGAGAGGAAAAGGTGGAGCGGCTGATGGCGCAGCTTGAGGAACTTTCTTGCGGCGATGTCTTATTTCTGGCGGGAAGCATTCCGGCCTCCATGTCTGCCGACACTTATCAGAGAATCATGGAGCGCCTAAGGGGGAAAGGGGTACAGATTGTGGTGGATGCCGCAAAGGAACTTTTGATGAACGTGCTCCCGTACCATCCCTTTCTGATAAAGCCCAATCACCAGGAACTGGGGGAGATTTTTGGCGTGGAATTTTCAAGCCGAAGGGACGTGGTTCCTTACGGAAAAAGGCTTCAGAAGCAGGGAGCCCGAAACGTGCTGATCTCTATGGCCGGGGAGGGCGCCGTGCTGCTTGCGGAGGACGGAAAGGTGTACGAAGCCCCGGCGCCGGAGGGAACCTTGGTAAACGGCGTCGGCGCAGGGGATTCCATGGTGGCAGGCTTTATGGCGGGCTGGCTGAAAAAACAGGATTATCGTTTCGCTTTCCATATGGGAGTGGCGGCAGGAAGCGCCAGCGCGTTTTCCGAGTATCTGGCCACCGGGGAAGAGATTGAGACAGTCTACCGGCAGGTGGCGAAGGCAAAAAATGAGACGGTCTACCGGCAGATGCCGGAAGCAGGGACGGAAGTTTTTTGCGGAAAGACGGCGGACGTAGAAAATGAGACTGTATGCAGGAAGACCGCGGGAACAGAGGCGGAAGAACACCGGAAGGGACGCTGCTATCAGGGAAAAAGCATATGCGGCGGCATTGCTATCGGCAAAATTCATGTTTATAAAAAGAATCTGCCCCAGGTGAACCCCCTAAAAACGGAGGATTCCCAAAGGGAGATAACCCGTTACCGGCAGGCAAAGGAAGCCGGAATCCGCCAGCTTGAGAAGCTGTATGAGACGGCCCTGGAGAGCGCGGGAGAGGAGGGAGCCGCCATTTTCAAGGGCCATCAGATGATTCTGATGGATGAGGAATACAACGAAGCCGTGGAGCAGATCATCCTAAGCCGCAAGGTCAACGCGGAATATGCGGTGGCTGCCGCCGGGGATGATTTTGCCCGGAAGGTTGCCGCTGTGGAGGACGACTATATGCGGGAGCGGGCGGAGGATGTGAAGGATATTTCCCGGCAGCTCCTGGACATTTTAGGTGGGAAAGAACCGGACGGTCCGGATGCGGTGGAGCCTGCGATTGTGGTGGCCGGGGATTTGACCCCGTCTGAGACGGTGCAGCTTGACAAGGACAGGGTGCTGGCCTTTGTGATGGTGGGGGGCTCCGCCAATTCCCACACCGCCGTTCTCGCCAGAACTCTGGATATTCCGGCTCTGGCCGGCACGCCCCTTTCCCTGGATGACAATCTGGAGGGCAGAACCGGAATCGTGGACGGCGGTGCCGGCAGGCTGTATGTGGAGCCGGATGAGAATACTTTGGCGGAGTTTACCCGCCGGCAGCAGGAGGAGCTGGAGAAGAAAAAGGGGCTGATGTCTTTAAAGGGCAGGGAGAACGTTACCCTTGACGGACGGAAAATCATGCTGTACGCAAACATTGGAAGCCTGGAGGAACTGGACGCGGCCATACAGAATGACGCTGGTGGTATCGGACTTTTCCGCAGTGAATTTATTTTCATGGAGAGGGACCGCTATCCTGCCGAGGAGGAGCAGTTTCAGATTTACAGGCAGGCGGCGGAGAAAATGGCGGGGAAGCCCGTCGTGATCCGTACCCTGGATCTGGGGGCCGACAAGCAGTGTGATTACCTTAAGATGGACCAGGAGGAAAATCCGGCCCTTGGCCTGCGGGGAATCCGTATCAGTCTGACCCGTCCGGAACTGTTTCGGACGCAGATTCGCGCTCTCCTTCGCGCCAGTGTTTTTGGAAACATCAAGATTATGTATCCGATGATCAGCAGTCTAAAGGAGATAAAGCAGATTCGGGAGCTTGTGTCTCAGACTGAGGAAGAACTGACCCGGCAGGGGATTCCCTGGGGCCGGCCCAAGCAGGGCATTATGATCGAGACGCCGGCGGCGGCCCTTATCAGTGATGTGCTTGCCGGGGAAGTGGATTTCTTCAGTATCGGAACCAACGATCTGACCCAGTACACACTGGCCATGGACCGGCGGAATGCCGGGCTGGAGGAGTTTTATGACCCTCATCACCCGGCCGTGCTGCGCATGATATCCATGGTGGTGGAAAATGCCCACAGGGCGGGAATCCGGGCCGGCATTTGCGGCGAGCTGGGCGCTGACCCTGCGCTGACCCGGGAATTTCTGGCCATGGGTGTGGATGAGCTGTCGGTGCCGCCGGGAAGTATCCTGCCTCTGCGGGAGATTGTGCGCAAGACCGAGTGATAAGAAAAAAGAGAGGGCTCCTTTGGCCATGGATTCAGACCAAAGGGAGCACTCTCTCTTTCGCTTTATTCTTCCGGTGAAAAGGAATCTTTTCCTACGCCGCAGACGGGGCAGACCCAATCTTCCGGCAAATCCTCAAAAGCAGTGCCGGGAGCGATTCCGTTGTCGGGATCACCCTCCGCCGGGTCATAAATATAGCCACAAGGTTCACAAACATATTTCTGCATGAAAAACACCTCCTGTAAAATGATAAATTGTATTTTTGTATATAAATTAAAAATATCATAAAAAGCCGCAAATTACCAGACCTAATCGCAAATATTTGCGGAATATAAACGGACCCTTGACAAAAGTTGACATAAAATTTTATAATAGGGTTAAATTTACGAAACGGATAACAATGTGCGGAGGGCAGATATGATACACGCCATGAAGCAGGAGACGAAACGAAAATTGAAGATATATGCCGGGATATTCTTGTTTTGCTTGGTTCTTGGCGGAGCAATCTACCGGGGGGTGACTGTCAGTAATGCGGCTACCGTAACGGTGGGGACTGTCAGCACCAGCGGCGGGACCCTGACGGTTCGTAAGGAACCGAATACATCATCTGCCATGCTGGGGTCGCTGAGCAACGGTTCCCAGGTGACGATTCTTGCCACAGTCACAGGCGAATCTGTCAGTGGAAATACAACCTGGTATCAGATAGAGTATAGTTCCGGCAGCGGTTATGTTTCCGGAAGATATGTTACGAATGTTCATACCGTAGAGCAGACACCTGTGGATGAGGATTATATCAACCAGCTGGTGAGCAAAGGGTTCCCACGCAGTTACGCGGTGCTGTTGGAGCGGTTGCATCAGCAGTATCCCGACTGGGTATTTGAGCCGGTGATTACCGGGTTGGATTGGAACACAGTGATTTCAAAGGAGAGTGTAAAGGGAATTAATATGGTCTCAACCAGCGCTAACGACGCGCAGAAATCAACAGATTCCGGGTCTTATGATTGGGCGACGAATACCTGGACGATCCTGGATGGCAGCAGCTGGGTAGGGGCTTCTTCGGCTATGATTTCTTATTGTATGGATCCAAGGAACTTTTTGGACGCGACAAATATTTTTCAGTTTGAGACTTTACATTATGCGTCGTATCAGAATGAAACAGATGTAAGCAACGTCCTTTCCGGAACGTTTATGTCAGGCGCTTTGCGGGATGACGAAAATCGTACCTACGCTTCTGTCTTTATGGAAGCGGGACAGGGAGCAGACGTAAATCCCACGCATCTGGCAGCCAGGTGCAGACAGGAGCAGGGGACAAGCGGAACAAGTCCTTTGATCAGCGGGAAATATGACGGGTATGTGGGGTATTACAATTACTTTAATATCGGAGCATATGGAACACCGGAATCCGTGTTATATCAAAGAGGATTGCAGACTGCCAAGGATAACGGTTGGAACAGTGTATACAAATCCATCACGGGGGGAGCCACCTACCTGGCGGATAAGTATATAAATTTGGGACAGAATACATTGTATTTTCAGAAATTCAATGTGGTAAATGAGTATAGCGGCCTGTTCGGTCATCAGTATATGGCAAATGTCCAGGCGGCAATCAGTGAGGGAACGACCATGGCGAATGCCTATTCCAATAAGAATCAGGCATATATATTTCGGATTCCGGTGTACAACAATATGCCGGAAACGGCCTGTGCGCTTCCGAACGACGGAAATCCCAATAACTGGCTGAAATCCCTATCTGTGTCCGGTTATAACCTGACCCCGTCTTTCAGCGGCGGGACTACAGAATATTCTCTGATTGTAGGGCAGGATGTTTCTTCTGTCAAAGTGAGCGCGGAAGCGGTTGCCTCTACCTCCAGCGTACAGGGAACCGGCACCATTTCTCTGCAGTATGGGAGCAATTCTGTAAAAATTACCTGCAAAGCGCAGAATGGTTCCACCAGAGATTACACGATAAATATTGTACGCCAGGGAAGCGGTTCAAAGGGTGACATTAACGGAGACGGGACCATTGATCTGCTGGATTTATTGTCTGTGAAGCGCTATATTATGGGATTGCAGGAACTGTCGGACAGTCAGTTTACCAATGCGGATATAAACGGCAACGGCAGTGTGGAGCTGCTGGATTATCTGAAAATGAAGCGCCATATTATGGGATATGAGACGATTAGTTGATGGAGGTTGTATGAAAAAGCTATTAAGATATATGACGAGTTTGTGTCTGGCGGCAGTGCTTGGTCTTGGCGGAATTCCGATTATGACAAATGCTGCCAGCGGAAGTATTTCGATTAGTGGAGTGCCTTCCAGTGTCAATATTGGAGATACCATATCGGTGACGGTAACCGCGTCTGCGGATGTGGATGCGCTGATTCAGGCAAA
The DNA here is from genome assembly GCA_944381535.1 of uncultured Lachnospiraceae bacterium. Taxonomy (GTDB): domain Bacteria; phylum Bacillota; class Clostridia; order Lachnospirales; family Lachnospiraceae; genus 14-2. The sequence goes on along the minus strand of CALWLN010000025.1, from coordinate 80,507 downwards.
TATATCCTGTGATGGAGGAGCGCTGCAATATACCGGGCAGGGGAACGGGATTCTGATTTTGGAACCGACAGCCGGTGGAACGGACTCTATGACTGTGACATACACGGCGGTTTCGCCGGGGACGGCCACCATATCTGTAACGGTTACACAGGCCTATGACGTGCTGACACAGGAGGGAATTAGTATCGGTGGCTCCAGCGCCACCGTCACCGTCAACAACGCCGCCTCCTCCGGCGGCGGTACAGGCGGCAGCTCCGGCGGAAGCACCGGAGGCGGGGAGACTTCCGACGGAGAAACGCAGGAACCCCAGAAATCCGCAGACAATTCCCTCAAATCCTTAACGATTTCCCCAGGGACATTGTCGCCCACTTTCAAAGGCTCTACCACGAAATACACGGCCAGCGTAAGCGAGGACGTTACAAGCATTGCCGTGGACGCCCAGGTTTCCAACTCCAAGGCCACAGTGGAATCCGTCACCGGAAATACCGACCTTCAAATGGGAGAGAATACGATTCGAATTGTGGTAAAAGCGGAGAACGGCACCACCGCCACCTACACCATCACCGTCACCCGGGGCGGTACGGCGGAGGAACCAGAGGAAGAACCGGAGGAACCCACCGATGAGCCAACAGATACCGGAATCCTCATTGACGGCGTATCCTATCAAGTCAGTGAGACCCTCCCCGAGGAGGAATTCCCGGAGGAATTTGTAAGAGGAACCACGACTTACGACGGCAAAACGGTGGAAGCCTATACCTTCCCATATAAGGATTTAACCTTGTTTTATCTGATTCCGGCCACTGCCGTGGAGGAAGAAGCCGATGAAGAAACAGGGAATATCGAGGGAGGCCAATTCTATTTTTACAATGAGACTGACGACCAGTTCTTTCCCTATATAAATATCGCGGTGGGTGACACCTATGTGCTGGTGCTTCCGGCGAGCTTCGCGGAAGAGGACATTCCCGCGGGTTATCAAGAGACGTCCGTCTCTGTCCGTGAGTTTACCGTCAGCGGTTATCAGCTCCTTGCAGGCGGAGAGGACACGGCAACCGACGAGAGCGATACCAGCGCCCCAGAGGATATGGAGAATACGGCCGACCCGGAGAATATGACAGACCCGGAGGATACGGCTGACCCGGAGGATACCACAGACCCGGAGAATACGGCTGACCCGGAGGATACGACGGAATCGGATGGGACAACCGTGGGGACTGCAAGCAAAGAGGCAAATACCCGAACAATTGTAAGCGCGAGTCTGGGAGAAACAGACTCCGATGAGGACATAACTGCCACAGAGCCCGCTGAGTTCTATTTACTCTACGGCGTTAACAGAGACGGTGTAGCGGGCTGGTATCAATACGATACAACGGACGTAAGCCTGCAGCGCTATCATGAGACCGGCTACACCGCAGAGGAGGATTCCCAGGTAAATGTAGACGCCCTCAACAAGGCTTACACAGACCTGGAGAATCGTTACAGAGAAGAAAAATCCACCTCCCGCCTCATTATGGCGGTGCTGATTTTCCTTCTGGTAGTAGCCATCTTTGCCATTATTAACATCCTGCTTTTTGTTGTAAAAGGCAAGGGCTCCGGGAGACGTAAAAAGGGAGACGGCGATATTGATTACATTGATCTGGACGATCTCTAAAAATCCAAAAGCATTTTGAACCGGTTTCTGACATTTAGTTCAGAACCGCTGGCATCCACGTCCACACTGACGATGTGACCCTCCTTTAGTTTTCGGTTCAGGGAGGGATACAGGCCTCTGCCGCAGATGTGATTGGGCATACAGTCGAAGGGCTGAATCCCGATCACTTTGCGGTAGCCGCTTTTGATTAGATTTACAGCCTCCGCGCCGATGAGCCAGCCGTCGGCGGAGGTGCAATGAAAACAGACATAGTTTGCGGCATTTTGCTTCCAGGCAGAATATTCGTCCAGGCAAAAAAAGCCGGCCCCTCGAATGGCATTTACCATGACCCGCTGTAAGCTGCGGATAAAGCGAAGACCTGTGGCATAGAGCTTTCCCTTTAGAGCCCCCTCCGTGGTCAGATGGGTGCCAATGTAGTAGAGCACGTACCAGGAAAGGCCGTTTATGTAGTATTCACAATTTTCTTCTGTCAGAAAAGCTTCCAGATTCCAGTTGCCAAGATGGCAGTATTTTACATAAAGCTCCCCCACGATACCCACTTTCTGCTTTTGCTGTCCGGTGCGGGGGATAGAAGCAAAGTCCTCTGCAATGCGGATGAAATTTTTCTTCATCTGTCTGAGAGTCAGGTGCCGGCCCGTTTTTAAGTCCGCTGCCAGTGCCTGCCGCCAGGTATCAAGACAGCGTTTGGTATCGCCGGGATGTCTCTCGTAGGGCAGGACTTGATTGTGCAAAATCATCAGAAGATCGCCATACATCAGTCCGAACAGCGCCCGGTATACCATTCCCGCCTCCAGGCGGACTTGCTGCCCCTTTTCCAACCCCTTGACGTTCAAAGACAGCACCGGTATCTGGGGAAAGCCGGCCGCCTTTACGGCTCGTCTGAGAACACCGGTGTAGTTGGAGCCGCGGCAGGCGTCTCCGCCCTGGGGCATTAGAAGGACAGTGCGGGCAAGATCATAAGCGCCGCTGCGCAGCGCGCTCACCATCTGACCTACTTCGTCAATCCGGTACACGTTAAGTTTCCCTCCTTTTTTTGAAGGCTGCGAAATTTATTTAATAAAATTATACATAGGATGAGAAAATAGCACAAGCCCACTGTTTCAAAAAATGTTATAACAGTTCAGACAGCAAGCCACAGACCGCCTTCTCCGAAGGCTATTCGCTGCTACGCGGCTCCTGTCTGTGGCTGATTGGCGGTCTACGCTCCGCTTCGGTCGGCGCTAAACGTGTGCCACCGGCACACAGCGCCGCCAATCTACGGCAATAAAAAGACCGCCCTTAGCAAATAAATTTGCACGGTCTGTCTTTTCATTGCCTGGCTGTCTGAACTGTTTCAAAAAAAATACAAAATTTCTAAAAAACTACTTGCAATCCCGCAAATCATCCTGTATACTAATACGTGCTGTGACATTGATAGCTGTGAAGCGTGAGGTTGCTGCCCCTGTGGCAGGTTTTTCCGTGGAGCGAATGTCAAGTTAGGAAACTGGCGACAAGTCACTGTACTTCATAAAAAGTCTACCAAGGGTAGAAACGACGTGTGAGCATTTTTAAGATACACACGGGAGAGTGTACAGTCACCGCTTGTCGTACTGCTATTAGAGTGCGAAAAGGAGGCGACTTTTTTTATGGCAAGTCAAGTAATGAGAATCACACTGAAGGCGTATGACCATCAGCTGGTGGATGCTTCTGCGAAGAAGATCATCGAAACTGTAAAGAAGAACGGATCACAGGTGAGCGGACCGGTTCCCCTTCCCACCAAGAAGGAAGTAGTGACCATCTTAAGAGCTGTTCACAAGTATAAGGATTCCCGGGAACAGTTTGAGCAGAGGACCCACAAGAGACTCATCGATATCATCACACCCACCCAGAAGACGGTGGACGCGTTATCCAGACTGGAAATGCCCGCAGGCGTGTACATTGATATCAAAATGAAAAGCAAATAAGCAGCAAAAAGAAATATCCTGAAGGGTTCATATGATAGATTCATAGCGACTGTTCTAGGATGAACGTTTCCGCTGCCAGGGTAGGGCATGAAACGTTCCGCTGTAGAAAAAACAGGAGGGAAAGAAATGAAGAAAGCAATTTTAGCTACCAAAGTCGGAATGACTCAGATCTTCAATGCGGACGGAGTGCTCACTCCGGTGACTGTATTGCAGGCCGGGCCCTGTGTCGTGACACAGATCAAGACCGTTGAGAATGACGGATACAGCGCAGTGCAGGTTGGCTTTGTTGACAAGAAGGATAAGATTGTGAACAAGGACGCGGCCGGCAAGAAAGAAATCAGAAACAGACACGGCGTAAACAAAGCGGAAAAAGGACATTTCGCCAAGGCGGGTGTTTCCGGCAAGAGATTTGTCCGGGAGTTCAAGTTTGAGAACGCCGCTGACTATAACCTGGCTGACGAAATCAAGGCTGACATCTTCGCGGAGGGCGATAAAGTAGATGCAACCGCGATTTCCAAGGGAAAAGGATTCCAGGGCGCTATCAAGAGACATGGACAGTCCAGAGGACCTATGGCTCACGGCTCTAAATTCCATCGTCACGCCGGTTCCAACGGAGCCTGCTCCAGCCCCAGCAAGGTGTTCAAGGGTAAGAAGATGCCCGGACACATGGGCTGCAAGAGAATCACCATCCAAAACCTGGAAATTGTAAAGGTAGACGCAGAGAACAATCTGCTGCTGGTGAAGGGCGCTGTACCGGGACCCAAGAAATCTTTGGTGACAATCAGGGAAGCAGTTAAAGTCGCAAGATAGAGCTTAAGTAGGAAAGGAGGAACTAAACATGGCTAACGTAGCTGTTTTTAATATGGAAGGCAAAGAAGTAGGAAGCCTTGAACTGAATGATGCCGTATTCGGCGTTCAGGTTAACGAGCATTTAGTACACATGGCAGTGGTTCAGCAGCTTGCCAACAACCGTCAGGGAACGCAGAAGGCAAAGACTCGTTCCGAAGTGAGCGGCGGCGGAAGAAAACCCTGGAGACAGAAAGGGACCGGACACGCAAGACAGGGTTCTATCCGTGCTCCCCAGTGGACCGGAGGCGGAGTGGTATTTGCTCCCACCCCGAGAGATTACAGCTTTAAGCTGAACAAGAAGGAAAAGAGAGCGGCATTGAAGTCCGCCCTGACTTCCAGAGTAAATGACAACAAATTCATCGTTGTGGATGAGCTGAAGCTTGAGGAGATCAAGACAAAGAAATTCCAGGAGGTTCTTAATAATCTGAAGGTGAACAAGGCTCTGGTAGTGCTCAATGAAAACGACCAGAACGTGGTAATGTCCGCCAGGAATATTCCGGCAGTCAAGACCGCGCTGACCAACACCATCAACGTATATGACATCTTAAAATATGACACAGTAGTAGTTACCAAGGCTGCTGTAGCAACCATCGAGGAGGTGTATGCATAATGGCAAACGTACAATATTATGATGTAATCCTCAAACCGGTGATTACGGAGAAGAGCATGAACGCCATGGGCGAGAAGAAATACACATTTCTGGTTCACCCGGAAGCGAACAAGACCATGATCAAGGAAGCCGTTGAGAAAATGTTCGAGGGAACCAAGGTAAAAAGCGTAAATACCATGAACATTGACGGCAAGAAGAAGAGACGGGGCATGGTGGTTGGCCGTACGGCCAAGACCAAGAAGGCCATCGTTCAGCTCACGGCGGACAGCAAGGATATTGAGATTTTTGCTGGTCTGTAGGCATCGGGTCGCAGAGTGCGCACAGCCATAACACTCTGCTGAATTACGAATATGTGTCAGAAAAGACACGATAATTAAAACAAATTGAAAGGAGAACTACAATGGGAATCAAGACATACAACCCATATACACCTTCCAGAAGACATATGACCGGTTCCGATTTTTCTGAAATAACGAAAACCACTCCGGAGAAATCTCTGCTGGTTTCCTTGAAGAAAAATTCCGGCCGTAACAATCAGGGTAAGATCACAGTACGGCATCGCGGAGGCGGTTCCAGAAGAAAATACAGAATCATTGACTTTAAGAGAAATAAGAAGGATGGCATTCCGGCTACCGTAATCGGAATCGAGTACGATCCCAACCGGACCGCCAACATTGCGTTGATCTGCTACGCGGACGGCGAGAAGTCCTATATCCTGGCGCCCAACGGTCTGACCGACGGTATGAAGGTTATGAGCGGACCGGAGGCGGAGGTAAGACTTGGTAACTGCCTGCCCCTGGAGAATATTCCGGTAGGTACCGAGGTACACAACATTGAATTATATCCCGGTAAGGGTGGTCAGCTTGTTCGTTCCGCGGGCAACAGCGCGCAGCTGATGGCGAAGGAAGGTAAGTACGCCACCTTGAGACTTCCCTCCGGTGAGATGAGAATGGTGCCGATCATCTGCCGAGCCACCGTCGGCGTTGTGGGCAATGCGGATCACAACCTTGTAAATATCGGTAAAGCAGGACGTAAGCGTCATATGGGTATCCGCCCCACCGTTCGCGGTTCTGTTATGAACCCCAATGACCATCCCCACGGCGGTGGTGAAGGTAAGACCGGTATCGGACGTCCCGGTCCCAGCACACCTTGGGGCAAACCGGCTCTTGGATTAAAGACCAGAAAGAAGAACAAACAATCTAACAAGCTTATCGTGAGAAGACGCGACGGTAAGGCGATCAAATAAGGAGGATATCATTTATGGCACGTTCACTGAAAAAAGGACCATTCGCGGACGCCAGTCTGCTGAAAAAAGTAGATGCCATGAACGCAGCAGGAGACAAGCAGGTCATTAAGACCTGGTCCCGCCGTTCCACAATCTTTCCACAGTTTGTAGGACACACATTTGCGGTTCATGACGGCAGAAAGCATGTACCCGTATACGTTACTGAGGATATGGTTGGACATAAGCTTGGTGAGTTTGTGGCAACCAGAACCTACCGGGGACATGGAAAAGACGAAAAGAAGTCAAAAGTTCGTTAATCATAAGAATTTGAAAGGAGGTTTCATCCATGGCTAAGGGACATAGAAGTCAAATCAAGAGAGAAAGAAACGCGCAAAAAGATACCAGACCTTCAGCGAAGTTATCCTACGCTAGAGTGTCCGTTCAGAAGGCTTGCTTTGTGCTGGACGCAATCCGCGGCAAGGACGTGCAGACTGCGCAGGCTATCCTGGCATACAATCCCAGATATGCTTCAAGCGTCATAGAAAAATTATTAAAATCCGCAATCGCCAATGCGGAGAACAACAACGGAATGAATGTAGAGAACCTTTATATCGAGGAGTGTTACGCAAATAAAGGACCTACCATGAAGAGAATCAGACCGAGAGCACAGGGAAGGGCTTATAGAATTGAGAAGAGAATGAGCCATATTACGATTGTGCTGAATGAAAGATAGGAGGGCAAACATGGGACAGAAAGTGAATCCTCATGGCTTAAGAGTCGGTGTAATCAAGGATTGGGATTCTAAATGGTATGCAGAAGGAGATTTTGCAGACTTTTTAGTAGAAGACTATAATATCAGAAATTTTTTGAAGAAGAAACTGTACAGCGCCGGTGTTTCCAAAATTGAAATCGAGCGCGCCTCTGACCGAGTAAAGGTGATTCTTTACACAGCAAAGCCTGGTGTGGTAATCGGAAAAGGCGGAGCTGAAATCGAGAAGGTGAAGGCTGAGCTTCAGAAGATGGTTGAAAAGAAGCTGGTGGTAGACATCAAAGAGGTAAAAAGACCGGATAAGGATGCGCAGCTTGTGGCAGAGAACATTGCCCAGCAGCTGGAGAACCGTGTTTCCTTCCGTAGAGCGATGAAATCCTGCATGCAGAGAAGCATGAAGTCTGGAGCATTGGGTATCAAAAGCGCCGTTTCCGGACGTCTTGGCGGAGCGGACATTGCCCGTACTGAGTTCTACTCTGAGGGAACTATCCCCCTTCAGACATTAAGAGCAGATATCGATTATGGTTTTGCTGAAGCAGATACCACCTACGGCAAGCTTGGCGTTAAGGTGTGGATCTATAAAGGCGAAATTCTTCCAACAAAGGCAGCAAAGGAAGGGAGCGATAAATAATGTTAATGCCAAAGAGAGTAAAGCGTCGTAAACAGTTCCGTGGTTCCATGGCTGGCAAGGCGTTGAGAGGAAATAAAATTACAAACGGTGATTATGGTATCGTCGCGTTGGAGCCCTGCTGGATCAAGTCCAATCAGATAGAGGCGGCCCGTATTGCCATGACCCGTTACATCAAGCGTGGCGGTAAGGTATGGATTAAGATTTTCCCGGATAAGCCCGTTACAACCAAGCCGGCTGAGACCCGTATGGGTTCCGGTAAAGGAACACTGGAATATTGGGTAGCTGTTGTGAAACCCGGACGTGTCATGTTTGAAATCTCCGGCGTTTCAGATGAAATAGCCCGTGAAGCGTTGCGTCTTGCTACACACAAATTACCTTGTAAATGTAAAGTAGTTTCACGTGCAGACTTAGAAGGCGGTGAATCAAATGAAAACTAGTAAATATGTAGAAGATTTAAGGACCAAAAACGCGGCAGAACTGAACGAGCTTCTGGTTGCGGCCAAGAAAGAACTTTTCAATTTAAGATTCCAGAACGCAACCAATCAGTTGGATAATACAGGAAGAATCAAAGAAGTAAGAAGAAATATTGCCAGAATTCAGACGATTATCACTGAAAAAGCAAACGCGGCGGAATAAATCCTAAGGAAAGGGGCAGACAATCGTGGAAAGAAATCTTAGAAAAACACGTACCGGTAAGGTTGTAAGTGATAAGATGGATAAGACTGTTGTAGTTGCGGTGCAGGACAACGTAAGACATCCACTGTACAACAAAATCGTTAAGAAAACTTATAAATTAAAGGCTCATGACGAGAACAACGAGTGCAGAATTGGTGATACCGTCAGAGTTATGGAGACAAGACCTTTATCCAAGGATAAGAGATGGAGACTTGTTGAAATTGTTGAGAGAGCGAAATAAAGGAGGCTACCGGCATGATACAACAGGAAAGTAGACTGAAAGTCGCTGATAACACCGGGGCAAAGGAATTACTGTGCATTCGTGTTATGGGCGGATCTACCAGAAGATATGCAAACATTGGTGACATTATTACTGCTACGGTCAAAGATGCAACACCAGGCGGCGTTGTCAAAAAAGGTGATGTAGTAAAAGCTGTAGTGGTTCGTACCGTAAAGGGGGCCCGTCGGAAAGACGGTTCCTACATCAAATTTGACGAAAATGCGGCAGTTATCATCAAGGATGACAAGACACCCAGAGGAACCCGTATTTTTGGACCAGTTGCTAGAGAGCTTCGTGAAAAACAGTTCATGAAAATTGTTTCCTTAGCTCCGGAAGTATTATAGGAGGTAGCGCGATGGCAACAATGAAGATTAAAAAAGGCGACCTGGTGAAGGTGATCGCCGGCAAAGAAAAAGATAAAGAGGGCAAGGTCATTGCCGTAAACAGTAAGAAGAATACCGTGCTTGTGGAAGGAATCAACATGATCACCAAGCACACAAAGCCCAGCATGTCCAATCAGCAGGGCGGTATTGTTCATCAGGAAGGACCCATTGATATTTCCAATGTAATGTACGTTCACAAGGGAACCGCTACCAGAGTGGGCTTCAAGATGGACGGCGACAAGAAAGTACGTTATGCCAAATCTACCGGCGACGTAATTGATTAATCGTGAGAGAGGAGGTCCATCAAGTTGAGTAGATTAAAAGAGACATATCAAAATGAGATCGTACCCGCTATGATCAAAAAATTTGGATATAAAAATGTGCTGCAGGTGCCCAAGCTGGAGAAGGTAGTCATCAACATGGGTGTCGGTGAGGCGAGGGAAAACGCGAAGCTTCTGGAATCCGCAGTGAAAGATATGGAGACCATCACCGGACAGAAAGCCGTTGTTACTAAGGCAAAGAAATCCGTTGCGAACTTCAAGATCAGAGAGGGCATGTCCATCGGATGCAAGGTTACCTTAAGAGGCGAGAAGATGTATGAGTTTGTTGACCGTCTGATTAACCTGGCCCTTCCCCGTGTGCGTGACTTTCGCGGTGTAAATCCCAACGCCTTTGACGGAAGAGGCAACTATGCCCTCGGTATCAAGGAACAGTTGATTTTCCCGGAAATCGAGTACGATAAGGTTGACAAGGTGCGCGGTATGGACGTTATTTTCGTAACCACCGCCAAGACCGACGAAGAAGCCCGTGAATTATTGACTCAGTTCAATATGCCATTCGCCAAGTAAAAGGAGGGAATTTCAATGGCAAAAACATCTATGAAAGTGAAGCAGCAGCGCAAACAGAAATTCTCTACCAGAGAATACAACCGTTGCAGAATTTGTGGCCGTCCACATGCTTATTTGAGAAAATACGGAATCTGCAGAATCTGCTTCCGTGAATTAGCATACAAGGGCCAGATTCCTGGCGTAAAGAAGGCTTCTTGGTAGGCCGGAAAAGGAGGAAATAACAACATGACTATAACTGATCCTATTGCAGATATGCTTACAAGAATCCGTAACGCAAATACTGCGAAGCATGATACAGTAGATGTGCCGGCGTCCAAGATGAAGATTTCCATCGCAGAGATTCTCTACAATGAAGGCTACATCAGCAAATATGAAATCATCGAAGACGGCAGCTTCAAGACCATCCGTATTACCCTGAAATACGGCAAGGACAAAAATGAGAAGATCATCACAGGCCTGAAGCGGATTTCCAAACCCGGTCTTAGAGTATACGCTGGCAAGGAAGAAATCCCGAAGGTGCTGGGCGGACTGGGTATCGCGATCCTTTCCACCAACCAGGGTGTTGTAACTGACAAGGAAGCAAGAAAATTAGCAGTAGGCGGCGAAGTGTTAGCCTACGTATGGTAGGAGGTACGGGCATGTCACGTATAGGAAGAATGCCAATCGCTATTCCGGCGGGCGTAACTGTTGAAATAGCAGAAAATAATCATGTGACTGTAAAAGGTCCAAAGGGAACTCTGGAGAGAGTATTACCCGCAGAAATGGAAATTAAGAAGGAGGGCGAGGAGATCATTGTTTCCAGACCCAACGATCTGAAGAAAATGAAATCCTTGCACGGATTGACCAGAACACTCATCAACAACATGGTAATAGGCGTTACTGCCGGCTATACCAAGGAGCTTGAGGTAAACGGTGTGGGTTACAGAGCTTCCAAGGCCGGTAAGGTGCTGACCTTAAACCTGGGCTATTCTCACCCGGTAGAGATGGAAGACCCCGAAGGATTGGAATCCAAGGTTGATGGAAACAAGATCATCGTTTCCGGTATTGATAAAGAAAGAGTTGGCCAGTACGCGGCGGAAATCAGAGATAAGAGAAGACCTGAGCCTTACAAAGGAAAGGGTATCAAGTATGCTGATGAAGTTATCCGTCGTAAAGTTGGTAAGACTGGTAAGAAATAATGAAAGGGTGTGACAGGAATGGTTAGTAAAAAATCAAGAACAGAAGTTCGTTTGAAAAAACATAGAAGAATGCGTAATCATCTCAGCGGAACTGCTGAAAGACCACGCCTTTGTGTGTTTAGAAGCAATAATCATATGTACGCTCAAATTATTGACGATACGGTTGGAAATACCCTTGTTTCTGCCTGCACCCTGCAGAAGGACGTAAAGGCGGAATTGGAAAAGACTAATAACGTTGACGCAGCGGCACATCTTGGTACTGTGATTGCGAAGAAGGCTTTAGAAAAGGGAATCACCACTGTTGTCTTTGATAGAGGCGGCTTCATATATCAGGGAAAAATCAAAGCTTTGGCTGACGCGGCAAGAGAAGCTGGGTTAGAATTCTAGGAGGAACAATACATGAAACGTACAATTATTGATGCTAGTCAATTAGAATTAACTGAAAAAGTGGTATCAATTAAGCGTGTTACAAAGGTTGTAAAAGGTGGCCGTAACATGCGTTTCACAGCTCTTGTTGTTGTTGGCGACGGCAACGGCCATGTGGGAGCCGGCCTGGGAAAAGCGGCAGAAATCCCGGAGGCGATCCGTAAAGGCAAAGAAGACGCTATGAAAAAGCTGATTACCGTAAAATTAGACGCAAATAACAGTATTACCCATGACATTACTGGTAAGCATACCGGCGCGTCCGTATTACTGAAATGGGCTCCGGATGGTACCGGCGTTATCGCTGGTGGTCCCGCGCGTAGTGTGTGCGAGCTGGCAGGTATCAAGAATATCCGTACCAAGTCCCTGGGCTCCAACAACAAGCAGAACGTGGTACTTGCGACCATTGACGCGTTAAGTCAGTTGAAATCTCCGGAAGAGGTTGCGAAGCTTCGCGGTAAATCTGTAGAAGAGATACTGGGTTAAGGAGGGAACAGAAATGGCAGACAAATTAAAAATTACACTTGTGAAATCCCCCATCGGCGCGGTACCCAAGCACAAAAAGACAGTGGAGGCTCTCGGATTACGGAAGCTTCACAAGACTGTTGAGATGCCGGACAACGCAGCCGTGAGAGGTATGGTTCAGCAGGTGAAACATTTAGTGAAAGTAGAAGAAATTTAAAAAATTGTGAGGAGGTGTCAGGATGGACTTATCAAATTTACAGCCGGCAGAAGGTTCAAAGCACAGCAATAATTTCAGAAGAGGACGTGGACACGGTTCAGGAAATGGTAAGACTGCGGGAAAGGGACATAAAGGCCAGAAGGCTCGTTCCGGAGCGCCCAGAATCGGTTTTGAAGGCGGTCAGATGCCATTATACAGAAGAATACCCAAGAGAGGATTTACCAACCGGAATTCCAAAACAATCGTAGGAATCAATGTGTCCGCTCTGGAAGTGTTTGAAAATGACGCAGTTGTGACTGTTGAAACGCTTATCGAACAGAGAATCGTTAAGAATCCGAAAGATGGCGTTAAGATTCTCGGAAACGGCGAACTTACTAAGAAACTCACTGTACAGGTAAATGCCTTCAGCGCAGGCGCAAAAGAAAAGATTGAGGCTCTTGGTGGAAAAGCAGAGGTGATTTAATGCTGGAGACACTCCGTAACGCATTTAAAATTAAAGACATCAGAAACAGAATAATTTTTACGTTCCTTATGTTAATTGTTATCCGAATCGGGTCTCAACTCCCGATTCCGGGCATTAACAGGGAGTTGGTGGAAAGCTGGTTTACAAGCCAGGGAACAGATGCGTTTAATTTCTTTGACGCAATTACCGGCGGTTCCTTTTTACAGATGTCGGTATTTGCGCTGAATATTACACCTTACATTACTTCCTCCATTATTATGCAGCTTCTGACCATCGCAATTCCCAAACTTGAGGAAATGCAGAAGGACGGAGAGGATGGAAGAAAGAAAATCGCGGAGATTACCCGTTATCTGACGGTAGGACTTGCCCTGATTGAATCCATAGCCCTGACCATCGGCTTTGGCCGCAGCGGTTATCTGGAAAGTTTTGATGCATTGACGGTAATCACCGTTATATTTACATTGACCGCAGGTTCCGCCGTGTTGATGTGGATCGGTGAGCGAATCACGGAGAAGGGTGTAGGAAACGGTATTTCTATCGTTTTGACCATCAATATCATTTCGAGCATACCGAATGATCTGACGTCCCTGTACCAGCAGTTTATTGCCGGCGCTAAAAACATCGGATGGGCTGTGATAGCGGCGGTTGTGATTCTTGCTATTATCCTGGGCATGGTGGTATTTGTAGTGTTGCTCCAGGACGGGCAGCGGAGAATTCCGGTGCAGTATTCAAAGAAGATTCAGGGAAGAAAGCAGGTGGGCGGACAGTCTACTCATATTCCGCTGAAGGTGAATACGGCTGGAGTTATCCCCATTATTTTTGCGCAATCTCTGATGCAGTTCCCGGTGGTTATCGCAACCATTCTGGGAAAAGGAAACGGAACAGGCATCGGCAGTCAGATTTTGCACGGGTTGTCCCAGCAGTACTGGTGTGATCCCGATCAACCGATTTACAGTATTGGTCTGCTGGTGTACATTATTTTGGTAGTTGCCTTTGCCTATTTCTACACTTCCATAACCTTCAATCCCTTGGAGATTGCCAATAACATGAAGAAGCAGGGCGGCTTTATTCCGGGTATCAGACCTGGAAAACCTACCAGTGACTATTTAAGCAAAATTTTAAATTATATCGTATTCATCGGAGCGGTAGCCCTTGTGATCGTGGCAATTGTGCCTATTTTCTTTAATGGTGTATTTGGAGCCAGTGTTTCCTTTGGCGGAACCTCCATTATCATTATCGTGGGCGTTGTCATCGAGACCTTGAAGCAAATTGAATCGCAGATGAGAGTGCGTTATTATAAGGGATTTTTGAATGACTGATATGTGTACTGTGGGGGAGTGCAGACATGCACTTCCCATAGTGCACTAAAGTTGTATATGGACATAGAAAAAGAGCTGGTCCCCGGGCCGGCGGAAGAGAGAGAAAACTGGGAGGCAGTATCGTATGAAGATTATCATGTTAGGAGCTCCGGGAGCCGGAAAAGGAACACAGGCAAAAAGAATTGCCGATAAGTATGGAGTTCCTCATATCTCAACAGGAGATATTTTTCGAGCAAACATAAAAGAGGGCACGGAATTAGGAAAGAAAGCAAAGACTTATATGGACCAGGGGCTTCTGGTGCCGGATGAACTGGTAGTGGAGCTGGTGGTGGACAGAATCAGACAGGCGGACTGTGAGAACGGATTCGTGCTGGACGGATTTCCCAGAACCATTCCCCAGGCGGAGGCATTGGACGAAGCCCTTAAGAACATCGGCGAGACCATGGATTATGCCATTAATGTGGATGTTCCTGATGAGAACATCATCAGCCGTATGTCCGGGAGGCGTGCTTGTGTAGAGTGCGGCGCAACCTATCACATTGTGACAATTCCCACCAAGGTGGAGGGAATCTGTGATGTGTGCGGCAGCAAGCTGGTACTTCGGGAGGATGACAAGCCCGAGACCGTGAAGAAGCGTCTGGAGGTGTATCACGCCCAGACCCAGCCGCTGATTGAGTATTATCAGAAGCAGGGCATCTTAAGAACAGTAGACGGAACACAACTGATGGACGCCGTATTTGACGCCATTGTTGATATTTTGGGAGCGTAAGAAATGTCAGTATCAATAAAATCTGCCAGGGAAATTGAGTTAATGCGCGCAGCCGGGAAAATTCTGGCCAAGGTCCATGAGAATCTGGGAAAGGAGCTTAAGGCTGGCATGTCCACCTGGGAGGTGGATAAGCTGGGGGAAGAGATGATCCGAAGCTACGGGTGTATTCCTTCCTTTAAGAATTATAACGGCTATCCCGCCGCCATCTGCGTTTCGGTTAATGACGAGGTGGTACATGGGATTCCAACCAAGAAGCATCTGCTCCATCCCGGGGATATTGTAAGTCTGGACATCGGTGTTATCTACAAGGGATATCACTCTGACGCAGCCAGAACCCACGGAATCGAAGAGATTTCAGAGGAGGCGGCCCTGCTGCTTGCGCGTACACGGCAGAGTTTTTTTGAAGGCATAAAATACGCCAGGGAAGGCAATCATCTGCATGACATCTCTAATGCCATCGGAACCTATGCGGAGAGCTTTGGCTATGGTGTGGTGAGAGATCTTGTAGGTCATGGAATCGGTGACCATCTTCATGAGGATCCGCAGATTCCCAATTTTATCCAGAAAAGCCGCGGCATTAAGCTGCGAGCCGGAATGACACTGGCCATTGAACCTATGATTAACGCAGGCCGCTATGATGTGGAATGGCTGGATGACGACTGGACCGTTGTGACGGAGGACGGCTCGCTGTCCGCTCATTATGAGAATACCGTTTTGATCACATCCGGGGAACCGGAGATCATGACTCTGACGGATTCGGAACTCAATTCAGATTGAGGAGGAAGCGGATGAGAGGAAAACTGGCAAAATCATTGTCCGGTCACGACAAAGACAGTATTTATGTAATTGTAAAAGAAGAAGCGGCCTTTGTATATTTGGCGGACGGGCGGTTGAAGCCCTCAGACAAGCCAAAAAAGAAAAATAAAAAACATATACAGATCATCAACAGGCTTCCGAAAGAAATTACAGAAATGTTGCCGCAGGATAGGGAATTTCGGAATGAAGAAATCAAGAGAGCCATCAAGCTATACAAGCAAAAGGAAAGCCAATGCGAACAGGAGGTTAGTTAGAGCATGTCAAAAGCGGACGTTATCGAAGTAGAAGGAAAGGTTGTGGAGAAGCTGCCAAATGCCATGTTCCAGGTGGAACTGGAGAATGGCCACCAGGTGCTGGCCCATATCAGCGGAAAGCTTCGGATGAATTTCATCCGTATCTTACCCGGAGATAAGGTAACTCTGGAATTGTCTCCCTATGATCTGACGAAGGGGAGAATCATCTGGCGGGATAAATAAAATTACCCCGGGCAGACCTACCGAAAACGGCAGGCTGCCCGGGGTTTTTAAATGTCTGTGCGTGTTGTAGGATAAAGTTATCTGTCGCCGCCAGGGAAGGTTACTTGTTGTCCCCTCGCAGTTCCCGCGCGATTTCAATCATATTCAGATAGTTTTCTGCCGGAACGTAAGACGGGATGGAGTTGCCGGTGCCAAAGGCGAATCCGCCATGGCCTTTGCATTTCTGAAAGACGTCGGCAATGTATTCCCGCATTTCCGCCTTGGAATAGCCACACACCACGTCCACATCAATACCGCCGAAATTGCCGATTCTGTCGCCGTAGCGTTCCACCCATTCAGAGAAGGGCGCGATCTGGTCCTCATTGGAATGCTTTGCGTCAATACCAGCTGCAATGATATCCTCCATAACGTCGAAGATTTTTCCGCAGGAGTGAAGTAGGAAGGGTTTGCCGTAGGAGTGTACCAAATCAATGATGGGCTTGTACTGGGGAATGATGTGAGTACGTGTATCCTCCGGGGAGAGCAGGGTATTCATTTTATAACCCAGGTCGTCTCCGAACCGGAGTACGCAGTAGATATCTCCATACTCCTTCATAAAGCGTTTCCAGATGGCCAGATTGGTCTGTCCCACCTTCTGAAAGAGCTGCGCGTACAGTTCCTCATCATCCACGGACAGGTAACAAAGGTTCTGATAACCAACCAAATCCTGTACACATTCAAAAATACCGTTTCCAACGCCGCCGATGGCTTTCATGCCGGCGGGCATCTGTCGCCGCAAGGCCTCAAATTGTTTTCCAAATTTCTGAAAATACAGATCGGGAATCTCATCCCAGGGATAGTTGGCAAAATCAGCGGCATCCTTGATGACCGGGTCCACACGGCTGTCGCCCAGGGCACCGGCTCCCGGCATGGCCCCTCCGATACAACACTCAAAGGTTACGACGTCATAGCCATAATCTTTAAAAAAGTTACAATAGTAATGGAAGAACTCATCCAAATCGGAATCGGAACCATTCATCAGGGGAACGAAATCTCTGCCGATGATCTCGGCTATTTTGCCCGGGTCAACATTATGCTCATATAGGGGAATTCTGGCCGCTTCCACATTTCTGGCCGCATCTACGATGTGTTGATAGTTTGGTTCAAACGCGCTCATATGCACAACCTCCGTTTTTATTAATTTTTGTGGGACAGACATCATTTGACAAGCCATGTTCCCGTTTGAATAAAAGCGCCTGCAAGTTTTCTGCTTAAATTATAGCAAATAAAAAAAGAAAAAACATTCACATGCGTCGAATGTACAAATTTATAAACGGCGTACATATTCAGAGGGCGTTTGAAAGGCATATTTTTTAAATACGGTGGAGAAGTAATTGCTGGTGTTAAAGCCCAACCGCATGGCGGTATCCGTGATGGCGCAGCCGGAATCCAGAAGCTGCTTGGCCAGCTCGATTTTTTTCATATTGATATAATTTCTGGGAGTGATGCCCGTCTGGAGCTTAAATTTCTGTTTGTATGCGGAGACGGATAAATGGCACAGGGCGGCTAGTTCGTCCAGGGAAATCTGCTCCGTAAGATGACATGAAATATAGTCCAGGGACTGCTGGATATCCAGGGTCAGAGGAGTGTGGGTGTCTGCGGCACTGTTGGTTAAGAGCTGCAAGATCAGAGCAAGGTAGGAGGCCGTTAGCCGGGGAGAAGTTTGATGAAGGGCATGTTCAAAGGCTTCTTCCGCAAGCTGCGGCATGGCGGAGGACATGGAGAGGATTCGGGACGGCAGCGAATACAGCTGCTTCTGTAGCAGTGTTCCGGTGGCTTTGTCCAGAAACAGAAGATGGTCTGTGACACAGCTGTCTATCTGAAACCAGATCAGCTTGCTGATGGAGACCGGATTCAGGTTTGTGCTGTGCACCTCGTCCGGAAAGGTGAGGAAAATATCTCCGCCCTTCAAATGGTAATCCGTACCGTCCACGGAAAAGGTAACTGTTCCTTTTAAAACGAAGGTTACCTCGAAGCAGTGGGGGTGATAGTGAGTTGAGAGAGGAGAAATGGCGGATTTTATCGTATGTCTTCCGAACATGGCAAGGCCCGGAATCCGTAGCTGAGCCTGTGTCAGAACGATTCTGTCCTTTGAAAAATAGTAGCTGTCCGTCATTGCAATTGGTGTATCCATGCCAAAAACTCCTCTCCAACGTTATCGGTTCGGCCTGCCGGGGAAAATCGGTGAATGCTCTTATGGTTTTGGGGGGGGCGGTAGTCGGACCGGTAAAATTTCTGATAATATTATACTACCGATTGGCTTGTGAATCAAATGCTGTATGCTTGTTGTTTTTGATTAGGGCGTACCGGAATTGTATGCTGAGAGGAAAGTAATTCTAATAAGAATGTTGCATTGCGGGATAAAGTGTTTTATATTTTATATAAGAACATATCAGAGAGCATGAATGATTGGGAAGGGTGAGGATTCTATGCTACAGCAGGTTATGACAAAACCGGGAGAGATTATATTTCATGAGGTACCGGTTCCGGAGCCGGAAAGTGGTCAGGTGCTGGTAAAAATTATGAATATCGGAATCTGCGGCTCCGATATCCATGTATATCACGGGGAGCATCCCTTTACCTCCTACCCGGTGACCCAGGGACACGAGGTGTCTGGGGAGATTGCCAAAGTGGGACAGGGGGTGACGGGCTTTATCTTGGGACAGAAGGTAACCATTGAGCCCCAGGTTTACTGCGGGCAGTGCCATCCCTGCCGCCACGGCAAATACAATCTTTGCGAGAAATTAAAGGTGATGGGGTTTCAGACAACGGGAACCGCGTCGGAATATTTTGCCGTTGACGCGTCCAAGGTAACGCCCATCCCGGAGGAGATGTCCTTTGAGGAAGGGGCAATGATCGAGCCGCTGGCGGTGGCCGTTCACGGGGTAAAGCAGGTTGGCGATGTGACGGGAATGAATATTGCGGTCATTGGCGCCGGTCCCATCGGGAATCTGGTGGCGCAGACAGCCAGAGGTATGGGAGCCGCTAAAGTTATGATCACAGATATCAGCGATTTGCGTCTGGATAAGGCCGGGGAGTGCGGCATCGACGTATGCGTGAATACGAGAAACAAGGATTTTGGAGAAGCGTTGGTGGAGGCCTTCGGACCGGATAAGGCGGATGTGATCTACGACTGCGCGGGAAACAATACTACCATGGGCCAGGCTATCAAGTACGCCAGAAAGGGCAGTACGATCGTGCTGGTGGCGGTTTTTGCGGGAATGGCCACGGTGGACCTTGCGGTGGCAAATGACCACGAGCTGGATATCAAGAGCACCATGATGTACCGCCATGAGGATTATCTGGACGCGATCCGCCTGGTGCAGGAGGGAAAGGTACATTTAAGATCCCTAATCTCCAAAACCTTTGCCTTTCAGGATTACTTAAAGGCATATCAGTATATCGATGATAACCGGGAGACCACGATGAAGGTGATTATCAACGTGCGGGAATGATACGGAAAATCCGGTGGAAATATAGGAAAAATGCGTATTTTTTGCTTGCATTTTGAAAAGAGGGGTGCTATAATAGGAATCGACCTTTGCGCACAGATACTATTTTTGTGCCCATTTTTAGAAAAAGGAAGCATGTAATAATAAGGAAGCACCCTGCGGGTATACCTGGATGCCATTTGGCAGAAAAAGAGGAAATACCCTATGGGGATACCTGGATGGAAAGGAGGAAGTTACAGTGAAAGTAAGATCATCCGTAAAACCGATTTGCGAAAAGTGCAAGATCATCAAGAGAAAAGGAAGCATCAGAGTAATCTGTGACAATCCGAAACACAAACAGAGACAGGGGTAGGCCGGTAACACTGAATGAACGCGAGCCGGAAGGCGAAGCGCGAATTTAGTGTGAGGCCGTTCTGTGAGATTAGCGAAATCGAGCCTGATTTTGGCGAAGATTGAGGTTAGCGAACAGAACTTCCTTATAAATAACCAGTTTCTGTCTGTACCAATTTTTATGTGCGGCTGTAGCGAAACACCAGGACAGGTTGTTTTGCTATTCATAATAGACAGTACCACGCAGCTGTGTCGTCTCTTATACCGAGGGGGATGGCGAAGAGGTGGATTCCAATGAGAATATCAGAGAAAAACGGGCGTATGCACACATTTCAGGGCGCGCAACCGCAGCTGTATCCGCAGGTTTTTTGAGTAAAATGATTGATCCCGTTGCAGATGAATCAGAAGGACAGAGAAACAGCCAAGAGGCTTAGAATTTAATGGAGGTGTACGACACACATGGCTCGTATCGCAGGCGTAGATTTACCAAGAGAGAAACGTGTTGAAATCGGACTGACGTATATTTATGGTATCGGGAGAGCAAGCGCTGGCCGTATTCTGGAAGCGGCAAAGGTGAATCCTGACACACGTGTCCGGGATTTGACCGATGAAGAAGTAAAGAGAATCAGTGCTGTTATTGATGAGACCCAGATGGTAGAGGGTGATCTGAGAAGAGAAATAGCGCTGAATATTAAGAGATTACAGGAAATCGGATGCTATCGCGGAATCCGTCACAGAAAAGGACTGCCCGTTCGTGGTCAGAAAACCAAGACCAACGCGAGAACAAGAAAAGGTCCCAAGAGAACTGTGGCAAACAAGAAAAAGTAGGTATGGAACATTTCATTATTAAGAAAGTAGGTTAGTTTAAATATGGCTAAAAAAGTTACAAAAAAAGTGACAAAAAAGCGTGTAAAGAAAAACGTTGAACGCGGCCAGGCACATATTCAGTCCTCCTTTAACAACACCATCGTGACGATTACAGATGGCGAAGGAAATGCCTTATCATGGGCAAGTGCCGGTGGCCTGGGATTTAGAGGTTCAAGGAAATCTACTCCCTATGCTGCGCAGATGGCAGCGGAAACTGCTACAAGAGCAGCTCTTGTACATGGTTTGAAAACAGTAGACGTTATGGTAAAAGGACCTGGTTCAGGAAGAGAGGCGGCAATCCGCGCGTTGCAGGCTTGCGGTCTTGAAGTAACAAGCATCAGAGACGTTACTCCGGTACCTCATAATGGATGTCGTCCGCCAAAACGTAGAAGAGTCTAATTAGGAGGTAGTTTAGAGATGGCAGTAAATAGAGTTCCAGTTCTTAAGAGATGTAGGTCACTTGGCTTAGATCCGATTTATTTAGGAATAGATAAGAAGTCCAACCGTCAGTTAAAAAGGGCCAACCGGAAGGTGTCTGAGTACGGACTTCAGTTGAGAGAGAAGCAGAAAGCAAAATTCATTTACGGTATTCTGGAGAAGCCTTTCCATAACTATTATGTGAAGGCTGACCGCATGAAGGGAATGACCGGTGAAAATCTGATGATTCTTCTGGAGAGCAGACTGGACAACGTTATGTTCCGGATGGGCTTTGCCAGAACCAGAAAAGAAGCGAGACAGATTGTTGACCACAAGCATGTGCTGGTGAACGGCAAGCAGGTAAATATTCCCTCTTACCTGGTAAAAGCAGGCGACACCATCGAAATCAAAGAAAAATGCAAAGGATCCCAGAGATATAAGGATATCATCGAAGTTACAGGCGGAAGATTAGTACCGGAATGGCTGGAGGTTGACGCCGAAAACCTGAAGGGTATGGTAAAAGAATTACCAAACAGAGATGCCATTGATGTTCCTGTAAACGAGATGCTGATTGTCGAGTTGTATTCCAAATAATAAGACAAATACAGCGTTGATTATCCGAAAAGGAGGGACTTGTGCATGTTCGATTTTGAGAAACCGAAAATTGAGATTGCTGAAATTTCAGAAGATAAGAAGTACGGCCGCTTTGTTGTGGAGCCGTTGGAAAGAGGCTATGGCACCACTCTTGGCAATTCTTTAAGAAGAATCATGTTGTCATCTTTGCCGGGAGCAGCCGTAAGCCAGGTGAAAATCGACGGCGTGTTACATGAGTTCAGTTCTATTCCTGGAGTGAAGGAAGACGTTACAGAAATTATCATGAACATCAAGAATCTGGCCCTGAGGAATACCAGCGCTACCAATGAGCCCAAAGTTGCCTATATCGAATTTGAGGGCGAGGGCGTTGTGACGGCAGCCGATATCCAAGTAGACCCGGATATCCAGATTCTGAACCCCGACCTAGTAATCGCTACCTTAAACGGCGGTGTGGATTCCAAGCTTTACATGGAACTGACCATCACCAAGGGCCGCGGTTACGTTAGCGCTGACAAGAATAAAAGCGAGGAGGTTCCCATTGGCGTTATCGCCGTTGACTCTATCTATACGCCGGTGGAGCGTGTGAATCTCACCATTGAGAATACACGTGTCGGTCAGATTACCGATTACGACAAGCTGACCCTGGACGTATTCACCAACGGCACTCTGGAGCCGGACGAGGCCGTGAGCCTTGCGGCTAAGGTATTGAGCGAGCATTTGAACCTGTTCATCGATCTTTCCGAGAATGCCAAGACGGCAGAGGTTATGATTGAGAAGGAAGACAATGCCAAGGAGAAAGTCCTGGAGATGAACATCGACGAGCTTGAATTGTCCGTTCGCTCCTATAACTGCTTAAAGAGAGCCGGCATCAATACCGTAGAAGAGCTGACCAACCGTACCCCGGAGGATATGATGAAGGTACGGAACCTGGGACGCAAATCTTTAGAAGAAGTATTAGCAAAACTAAAAGAACTCGGGTTACAACTGAACCCAGGAGATGAGTGAAACTCATCTCCTGGGTGATACCTTCCGAACTGCTAATGTTCGGAAGGTTTCCCGTAAGTATCGGGTGATACCTCCCGAACTACTAATGTTCGGGAGGGTACCCGTAAGTAATGACTCATAACAACAGGGCTGATAAGACCGATGAGCGCAGCTCTGCTTGACTCATGAGTGGACCAGGCAATAGAAGCCGGATAGGCCTCTCTGTTGCCAACAATCATGATATTCGGTAAGTAAGACCAAAGGGCGTGGCCGGATATCCCACAAATGGAGGAAAATAAAATGGCGAAATATCGTAAATTAGGCAGAACATCTGATCAGAGAAAAGCATTGATCCGTAACCAGGTAACCGCTCTTTTGTGGCATGGCAGAATTGTTACCACCGAGGCTAAGGCCAAGGAAATCCGCAAGGTAGCCGAGGGGTTGATCGCTCTGGCCGTAAGGGAAAGAGATAACTTTGAAGAAGTTACCGTTACCGCCAAGGTTGCCCGCAAGGACAAGGACGGCAAGAGAGTAAAAGAGGTAGTGGACGGCAAGAAGGTTACCGTTTACGATGAAGTTGAGAAGAAGATTAAAAAAGATATGCCCTCTCGTTTACACGCAAGACGTCAGATGCTGAAGGTTCTTTATCCCGTAAAGGAGGTTCCCGCTGAGGCAGCAGGAAAGAAGAAGAACACCAAGCAGGTAGACCTGGCCGATAAGCTGTTTACCGAGATTGCTCCAAAATACGCGGACCGCAACGGCGGATACACCAGAATCGTGAAAATCGGTCAGCGTAAGGGCGACGGAGCTCTGGAAGTGCTTCTTGAGTTAGTATAAAAGGTCTGGCGCAAAACAAGAGAACGTGAATTTTTAAGAGAAAACCTGTGAGTTTCAATTTGAAATGTTGAGATTTGCAGGTTTTCTCTATACGGATGGAAAATGAGGTAAAAATGATGAGGTATCAGATTAAGAATGAGAAACTGAAGGTGGAGATTCGGGACGTGGGCGCGGAGCTGTGCTCCATACAAAATGGGTCGGGAAAGGAATATCTCTGGCAGGGAGATGAGGCCACCTGGCCGGACCAGGCGCCAACGCTGTTTCCCTATGTGGGGAGAATGCGCGACAAAAAATATCGGTATCAGGGACAGGAATATTCCATGAATATCCATGGCTTTGCCATGGAGCACGCTTTTGTGTGCCAGAAGGCGCGGGAGGATTATCTTTTGTGTTTTCTTGAGGACATGGAAGAAACCCGCGCTATTTATCCCTTTGCCTTCCGCTTCGAGGTACATTATGAACTGGTGGGAAGTACAATCCGCATTTACTACATTGTGAAGAACAAAGAAGGAAAAGAGATGTACTTCGGAATCGGCGGTCATCCGGGCTTTCGAGTTCCCATGGAAGAGGGGGAAGCCTTTGAGGAGTATTCCCTGCAATTTCCAAAAGGAGCGAAACCGGAACGGGTGGGAATCAACAACCGGGGATTCCTGGAGGGTGAGAATGAACCCTTTGCGCTGAAAGAAGGAAATTTGCTGCCGCTGCGGCACCATCTGTTTGACAACGACGCTATTGTACTGAAAAATATGGGGACACAGGTGTGGCTGCGGGGACCGAAAGGCCCGGTTCTGACTGTGAGATATCCTAAGATGAATTATCTGGGAATCTGGCAGTGGCCGAAGGTGGATGTTCCCTACATCTGCATTGAGCCCTGGAGTTCTCTGCCCTCCCGGCAGGGTGTGATTGAGAATCTGGAGGAAAAGCCGGATTTGATCACTTTAGAGCCCTACGGAACCTATACCAATGTCTGGGAGATAGAATTGCTGTAGAAAAATTTACAGGAAATCATTCTTCCTTTGAAACCTTCGACGGCGATATTCCGTATCGTTTCTTAAACAGCTTGCTGAAATGGTAAGCATCCTCATAACCCACGGCCAGAGCCACCTCCTGAATGCTGCCGCCGGCTTGAAGAAGCTCCCGGGCTTTTTCAAGCCGGATGTTGATCAGGTGGCCAATGGGGGTGTTTCCCGTTTCGCTTTTAAATATTTTGGAGATATAAAAGGGGCTCAGATACATATTTTCCGCAATCTGGTCTAAGGATATCTTCTCGTTGTAGTGATCCTCAAAATAGTTAAGGATCTGTTCCACGATATCCTTTTTGTTGAGGGCGGAAAAGTTATAGCCCTCCGTGTGTTTTAAGGGTTCATACTGTTCCCGGATGATCAGCAGAAGCATCTGCACCAGGTAGGATTTCATCATCTCGTAATGGCCCTGGCGGCGGGAACTGTTCTCGGCCTCCATGGAAGCGCAGAGTTTAAACAGCTTCTGATACAGCTGCCCTGTGGTGTGAAAAACACAGCTGTCGGGAGTGGGCAGCGGCAGAAAATTCTCCGGATAATTTCGAAGATGAATATCGGAAAAGCCTACAAAAAATTCCGTGCTGGGATTGGGATTGCCCTCGATGATGATAGCTTCGTGCTTTACGCCGGGATTCAGGACGATCAAATCTCCTTCGGAAATTTCATGCATAGCGCCGTCGATGAGCATTCTGCTTTTCCCGGACAGAACAAAGGCCATTTCAATATAGTCGTGGCTGTGATAATGGTCCTCGCTTTGAAGCCGGACGCCCTTCCATGTATACAGAAAGGTGGGGCTTAATTCTTGTTCAAATATATTCAGGCTTCCGTTGATTCCGTTGCGCATACGATGTCTCCCATACTCTGCTTCTTAAACTGAAAATATTCTGTACTTCTATTTTTATTCTACTTTTTTTGAAAGGAAAAGTAAATACGAAAACTTCAAATTTCCGTTTTTCAACGGCAAAAAAATACATTTATTTTGCAAGATAATCCATTTCTTTTTGGCCCCATAGTGGTAAAGTAAAAGGACTTGAAAAAAAGAAAAAGTGGAGGAGTTGTAATGAAATCAGTGAAATGGTTTTTGTCATTTCTGAAAAAGTATCGGCTGTTGATGTTTGCGGGATTGCTGATGACCACGATGCTTGCGGCCATCTCCATTGTCAATCCCTACATTTCCGGCGCCATTGTGGATGATGTGATACTGGCGGAGAATTATGATCTGCTGCCGTGGCTGCTGGCCATTCTTCTTGGGGCCACCGTCTTAAAGGTAGTATTGAATTTCCTGTATCAGATGGCATTTGAAAAGGCTTCTCAGGGGGTTCTTTATGATATGCGGGACGAAGTGTACCGGAAGCTTCTGCGGGAGGATTTCACCTTTTACAACCGGAAGAGGACGGGAGATTTGATGAGCCGTCAGACCGGTGATATGGAGGCGATCCGTCACTTTGTATCATTTACCATTTATGCCTTTTATCAACATTCCCTGATGTTTATCTTTGCGCTGTTGATGATTTTCACCGTCAACGTAAAGCTGGCCCTTCTTATGCTGCTTGTGCTGCCCTTTACGGTGCTGAACACCTGGCGGCAGTCCAGGGCGGTAAAGCCGGCCTTCCAGAGAAACAGGGACTGTTTTTCATCGTTAAATACCTTTGTGCAGGAGAATATCAGCGGGAACCGTGTGGTGAAGGCCTTTGCCAAAGAGGATTTCGAGATTGAAAAATTTGATAGGGAAAACGATAAATTCCGGGACGCTCAGATTAATGCTTCTAAGATTTGGATGAAATATCTTCCGGTGTTTGAAATTTTGTCCTACGCATTGACTATTATTCTGATGCTGTATGGAGGATACATGGTGATTCAGGGGGAGATTACCCTGGGTGCCTTTGTCAGAGTCAACGGATATCTGTGGATGCTGAGTGTACCCCTGCAGCAGATTGGCTGGCGTATCAATGAGATACAGAACTTCCGCACTTCTGTGGATAAGATTTATGCCACCTACAGCGAGGAGCCCAGAGTGCAGCAGCCTCAGGAGGGTGGGAGCCGCCAGCCCATCCAAGGTAATGTGGAATTTAAAAATGTGTCCTACCATGTGGACGGTGAGGACATTGTCACCGATGTAAGTTTCAAGGTAAAAGCGGGGCAGACTGTTGGAATCATTGGTTCCACCGGTTCCGGCAAGTCCACGTTGATGAACCTGTTGTGCCGGTTTTATGACACTACCGACGGGCAGGTGCTTATTGACGGCGTGGATGTGCGGGAACGGGACTTATATCATCTGCGGGATAATATCGGAATGGCGATGCAGGACGTATTTTTGTTCTCCGACACCATAGAAGGCAATATCGCTTATGGCCGTCCGAACTGCGGTTTTGAAGAAGTAAAGCACGCCGCCATCATGGCGGATGCCAATCACTTTATTCAGGCGCTGCCGGATGGGTATGACACCATCGTCGGGGAGCGTGGGGTGGGTCTCTCAGGTGGGCAGAAGCAGCGTATCTCCCTGGCCCGGGCTCTGGTAAAGGACCCCGCCATATTGATACTGGACGATACCACCTCCGCTGTTGATATGGAGACGGAGAGTTACATACAGAAGCAGTTAAAAAATATCCAGGCAGAGAAGGAGTGTACGGTATTTATCATTGCCTACCGTATCTCATCTATCAAGGATGCGGATCTGATCCTGGTCCTTGATCATGGAAGGATCATTGAGCGGGGCACTCATGAGTCTCTGGTGGCGCAGAACGGTTATTACGCAACAACCTTCAGAAATCAGTATGGGGAGATTCCCTATGATTTACTGCGGGAAGAAGTACGGAAGAAAGGGGGGAATTAACCATGGCACGGAATCGATACGATATGGATGAGGTTTTGGAGGAGAGCTTTGATATCAACCAGTTGAAGCGGTTGGCTCACTACATCTCACCCTACAAAATGAAGATGGCCGGCGTCATTATTTTGATGCTTTCCGCCAGTGCTCTTGGCATGGTGGTTCCGATATTCGTTCAACGGATGATGGACATTTACATTCCAAATAAGGATATGAATAAAATTTTCCTTGTCAGCGGTTTGACCTTGTGCATTGCCTGTTACTCGGCCCTGGCTCTGCGTCTGAAGGTGAAAAATATGAGCGTGATCGGCCAGAATATCATTCACGCTATCCGCTCCGATATTTTTTGCCATTTGCAGGAGCTGCCCTTCTCCTATTACGATGACCGTCCTCATGGAAAAATTCAGGTGCGGGTGGTCAACTATGTGAACAGTTTGAGCGACCTTTTAAGCAACGGTATTGTAAACACCATTACCGATTTATGCAACCTGTTTTTTATTCTGATATTTATGTTTGTCTGCGATGTAAAGCTGACGCTGGTTTGCCTGTGCGGCCTGCCGGTTCTGGCTACTGTTATCATTTTCATAAAAAGGAAACAGCGCCGGGCATGGCAGATTCAGTCCAACAAGCAGTCCAACCTCAATGCCTATATTGCGGAGAGCATCAATGGTATACGGGTCACCCAGTCCTTTGTGCGTGAGCGGGAAAACACGGGTATTTTTAATAATTTGAGTGGAGGATACCGCAGTTCCTGGATGCGGGCAGTGATATACAACTTTACCCTGGGCCCCAGTGTGGAGATCATTTCCTCGGCTACCACGGCTTTCATTTATGTCCTGGGTATACGCTGGATTCTGGCTCCGAATCTGCCTCTGACCGTAGGAACCTTGATTTTGTTCACCTCCTATATCGGCAGGTTCTGGGCTCCCATCAATACCCTGGCCTCCTTCTATAACTCCCTGCTTACGGCCATTTCTTATCTGGAGCGTATTTTTGAGACCATAGATGAGCCGGTAAATGTAAAGGACGCGCCCGGGGCTACAGAGATGCCGCCCATTCATGGAGACGTGACCTTTGAGAACGTCTGCTTTAGCTACGAGGAGGGTCATCCGATTCTGAAAAACATCAATTTTAAGATGAAGCAGGGAGAGACCTACGCCATCGTCGGCCCTACCGGAGCCGGAAAATCTACCATTGTGAATCTGGTCAGCCGTTTCTACAATGTGGATTCAGGAACCATTTACATTGACGGCGTGGATATCTCCAAGGTGATCATTCATTCCCTGCGCTCCCAGATGGGCGTGATGATGCAGGACAGCTTTATCTTTGCGGGGACCATTATGGACAACATCCGCTATGGCAACCGGGAAGCTACCGACGAGCAGGTGATGGAGGCGGCAAAAATTGTCTGCGCCCATGACTTTATCAGCAATATGGAGAATGGCTATTATACTTATGTCAATGAGCGGGGCAGCGGCTTATCAGCCGGACAAAGACAGCTTATCTCCTTTGCAAGAGCTTTACTTGCAGACCCCAAGATTCTCATTCTGGACGAGGCGACCTCCAGCATCGACACGGAGACGGAACTTTTGCTGCAAAAGGGCTTGAATCGACTGCTGGAAGGGCGCACCTCCTTCGTCATTGCCCACCGGCTGTCCACCATACAGAATGCGGACTGTATTCTCTATGTGGATAAAGGTGATATTCTGGAGCGGGGAAATCATGAAGAGCTGCTGAAGCTGCGGGGAGAATATTATAAGCTGTATATCTCCCAGTTTGATTTTCTGAAGAACGAGGTCAGCTAGTGGTTCCTGTTCCGATAATTTTGAAAAAATGGCTGCGGCCGGCATGTATTTCAGCGCCGGCGGCAGCCATTTTGCGTGATTGTATTACTGCTCTCCCAGAGGCAGTGTAAAGATAAATTCCGTCCCCACCCCTTCGGTACTGATGACGTTGATATTTTCATTGTGGGCCTGGATGATTTCTTTTACAATGGCCAGGCCAAGACCGGTCCCCCTCTTATCCTTGCCCCGGGAGGCATCCGTCTTGTAGAACCGCTCCCAGATTTTTTTCAGACTGTCCTTGGGAATTCCGATGCCGGTGTCTTTTACGGAGATGAACACCTTATCGTTCCGCTCGGTGGTCTCGATGGTGATGGTGGAGTCCGCATGGCTGAATTTAATGGCGTTGTCGATAAGGTTGTACAGCACCTGCTGAATCTTGCTCATATCCGCGTTCACAAACAGCGTCTCCCCGGTGAGGATCAGCTCGAAGGAAATTTTTTTCTGGGTGCAGGTCCCTTCAAAGGTCTGAACGGTCATCTTGATCGTATTGTTGATATCAAAGGGGCTCACATCCAGCATGGCGCCGTGGGCTCCGTACTTGTTAAGCTCCAGCATACTCTGCGTCA
The DNA here is from genome assembly GCA_944381535.1 of uncultured Lachnospiraceae bacterium. Classification (GTDB taxonomy): domain Bacteria; phylum Bacillota; class Clostridia; order Lachnospirales; family Lachnospiraceae; genus 14-2. The sequence continues at coordinate 50,744 of CALWLN010000025.1, read as the reverse complement.
GCTTATTCAGCCGCTCCGTTTCCATCAGAATGATGTTTAAGTATTTATCCTGTATTTCATGGGGAATGGTTCCGTCCATGATGGCTTCAATGTATCCCTTGATGGAGGTTAGGGGGGAGCGGAAATCGTGGGATACATTGGCGATAAATTTCCGCTGGTCGTCCTCCAGGGAATGGAGCTCCGAGGCCATATAATTTAAGGAAGCAGCCATATAGCCCAGTTCATCGTTGGAATGGACTTTTATTTTGTTGTCATAATTTCCCGCAGAGTAGGCTTTGGCCGAGCGTGTGATCCGGCGGATGGGGAGATATATCACAAAGGTGAATACCCCAAGGACCACCAGGGAGCACAGAAAGATCAAGGCCAGGGACGTATAGGAAATGTTGATAAATCCATTACTGTAGCGGGTAATCTGTGACATGGGCTTATGTATCAGCACGTAGCCATGCACCTTGTAGTCAATGATAATGGGGGAGTATACGGTCAGGGACTCCTGGCTTAAGGTGCCGTAAAAGGTTCCAATCTGGTAGTAACGGGTTCCGAAGCTGGTAATGGAAAAATCGTCAATGCGCACGGGGGGATTGTCTGAAGTTTGTGCCCGGGAGTTGATCAGGAGTTCTCCCTGGGGGTCCACAATCCAGATGGAAGCGTTGAGGTATGCGTCAATGGCTGCAAGGTGCTCTTGGATGTCCGCCAATGTCAGTTCATTTTTATAATAGCTTTGGGCATAGCTGGTGGCGATGGTATTGGCCTCCCGGTAGAGGTCATCCGCCGCCGACTCCTCCGTGTACTGATAGGTCTGCTGGGAGGTGTAAGTGGTGACAATGAGGAAACCCAGGATGCCAAAAATCACGTAGCCTGCCAGAAATTTCAAATAAAGGGTTGATTTCAATTATTTCACCTCAAATTTATAACCAATGCCCCAGACCGTCGCCAGACTCCAGGAATCATGGTCCTTGATTTTTTCCCGAAGCCGCTTTACATGAACATCCACGGTCCGGGTGTCCCCGATATATTCATAGCCCCAGATATGGTCTAAAAGCTGTTCTCTGGTAAAGACCTGATTGGGGGAGGAGGCCAGAAAATATAAAAGCTCCAGCTCTTTGGGGGGCATGTCGATGGTCTTGCCGCAGTAAACAACGGAGTAGTTGGTCTGGTTGATGATCAGATCCGGGTACTCCACCATTTTAATATCCGGGTTTGTTTCCGCCTGCTTTACCGGCTGATACCGGCGCAATACGGCTTTGACCCGGGCCACCAGTTCCTTGGAGTCGAAGGGCTTCATAATGTAGTCGTCCGCGCCCAGCTCCAGGCCAAGCACCTTGTCAAAAATCTCGCCTTTGGCGGAGAGCATGATGATGGGGACGTTGGACTTGGTGCGGATCTCCCGGCAGACTTGATAGCCGTCGATGCCCGGAAGCATTAGGTCCAGCAAAATCAGATTGGGCTGGTACTGCTTAAATTCCTTTAAGGCCTCCTCGCCGTCGTGGACCATCCGGGTGTCATAGCACTCCTTGGTGAGATACAGGGAAATCAGTTCCGCAATATTTACATCATCATCTACAATGAGGATTTTTTGTTTTGCTACCATAGTTTTTTCTCCTTTGGGCTTGTAGTATTCTGTCTGGTTTTTGCCGGGCAGCGCCGGCATTTGATTACTTAAATTCCACGATGGTCACGCCGGAATCTCCCTCGCCAAATTCTCCCAGGCGGAAGGATTTCACATATTTCAGCCGTTTTAAATGGTTGTGGACGGCGTTGCGCAGGGCTCCGGTGCCCTTGCCGTGGACAATACGAACCGAGGGCATATGGGCCAGGTAGGCGTCGTCTAAGTATTTGTCCAGCAGGGCGATGGCCTCGTCGGTGGTCCTGCCGATGAGATTGAGTTCGGTGGAGACACTTAAGGACTTGCTCATCTTCAGTTTCCCGGTGCCGGTGGATTTGGCCTTGTTTCCGGCTGCGGGGGCTTCCTCTAACAGCACCAGGTCCTTCACGTTCACAAGGGAGCGGAGAATTCCCATCTGCACGTACAGATCTCCCTTTTCGTTGGGAAGCGTGTGGACGGTGCCCTTAAGGTTCATGCTCAGTACCTTTACGGAATCTCCGATACGAAGATTCTTGGGAACCTTGTGGTTCTCGGGGGCGGCGTTCTGTTTCAGTGACACGCCCTTCTCGGCCTTGCCGATCTTCTCCCGGAGACGGTCCCGCTCCTGCTCCATCTCCTTGGCGGAGATGTTGGCCTTGCCGAACTTGTGGAAATTCTTGATGGTGGTATCGGCCACCTCCTTGGCTTCCCGGAGAATGGCCAGGGCCTCCTCGTTGGCCTGGCGGAGGATTTTGTCCCTCTGGCTGTCCAGGCGTTCCTGCTTCTGCTCTAATTTTTTCTTTAACTCTTCTACTTGGGCCTTGTACTGCTCAATTTCCAGTTTTTCCTGCTCGATGGTCACCCGGTTGGCCTCCAAATCGGAAATCAAGTCCTCGAAGCTCTCGTCCTGGGCGTCCATACGGCTTCTGGCGTCGGCAATGATGTCCGCGCCAAGTCCCAGCTTGCCGGAAATGGCAAAGGCGTTGCTTTTCCCGGGAACACCGATCAACAGCCGGTAGGTGGGGCTTAAGGTCTCCACAGAAAATTCGCAGCAGGCATTCTCCACTCCGGGGGTGGACAAGGCATATACCTTGAGCTCGCTGTAGTGGGTGGTGGCCATGGCGCGCACTCCCATCTCCCGCAGCCGGGACAGAATAGAAATGGCCAGAGCCGCGCCCTCGGTGGGATCCGTGCCGGCGCAGAGTTCGTCAAGGAGCACCAGGGAATTGTAGGATACCTTGTCTAAAATGGAGATAATGTTGGTCATGTGGGAGGAGAAGGTGCTTAAGCTCTGTTCAATACTTTGCTCATCCCCGATGTCCGCGTACACATCATCAAAGACCGCAAGCTGGGACCGATCCCCGGCGGGAATGTGAAGCCCTGCCTGGCCCATCAGCGTAAAGAGCCCCACCGTCTTTAAGGACACGGTTTTTCCGCCGGTGTTGGGCCCGGTGACGATCAGCTGTGTGAAATCCTCCCCCAGATGAATGTCTATGGGCACCACCTTGCGGGGGTCCAGCAGAGGGTGGCGTCCCTTGCGGATCCGGATCTTTCCTTCCGTATTAAAAGCAGGGGCCGTGCCGTTGTAGCTTTTGGCCAGAGAAGCCTTTGCGAAAATAAAATCCAGCTGGGTCAGAATCCTGTGATTCTCCCGGATGGCCGGGGCGTCCTGTGCTGCCCGCTCGCTCAGGTTCGCCAGGATGATTTCGATTTCCTCCTGCTCCTTTAAAAACAGTTCTTTTAAGTCGTTATTTAATTTTACCACTGCCATGGGCTCGATGAATACCGTGGAGCCGGTGGAGGACTGGTCGTGGATCATGCCCGGCACCTGGCCCTTGGATTCCGCCTTCACCGGCAGACAGTAGCGGCCGTTGCGCATGGTAATGACGGCGTCCTGGAGATAGGTTCTGGCGGAGCCGTTTAACATGGAGCTCATCTGGGTCCGTATCTTGTCGTTGGTGGCCCGGATGGAACGGCGGATATTTCTTAAGGTGGGACTTGCGTCGTCCGCAATCTCATCCTCCGATAAAATGATGCGGCGGATTTCCTCGTGGAGAGGCGTCAGGGGCTCGATTTGGGAGAAGAAGCCGTCTAAGGAATCCTCGTTTTCATCATCCCGGTCCTTGCGAGAGTATGCCTTTGCCCGCTTTGCCACCTCCAGGAGGGAGCAGAGCCGCAGGAATTCCTCGATCCCCAGGGTGCCGCCGATTTCCAGCCGCTTGATGGAGGCGCCCATATCATGGTTCCCGGCAAAGGACAGGGAGCCCTTCTGATAAATACGGGTCAGGGCGTCTCCGGTCTGCCGCTGGGCCAGCCGGATAGCCGTAAGGTCGGTGGAGGGTTTTAAATTTTTGCAGAGCTCCTTGCCGGACTGGCTGGTGGCCTGCTCGGTGAGGAGTGTGATGATTTTGTTGTATTCTAAAGTGCGTAGTGCTTTTTCATTCATGGTTGGTGTCCTCGTTAAATGGGTGTTTGATCATGGGGGTGGCAAGAGGCCGCCCTGTCCGGCTCCTTTGTTCACGCAGACACGCTTCCGCTCCGCTCAAGACGCAACGGACACTAAGCGCGCTGTCCCCTGTATAGGGCCAGCTTGCTAAGTGCCGGCGTCTTTCGAGGGTCTGCTTAGAGCAAAGGAGCCGGACAGGGCTCCGTTCTTGCAGAGCGCCAAGGAGCCAAAAATCTGCGATGCAGAAAACCACCCGCCTCGTTATTTCTCACGGTGGATTTGCGCTTCTTCCGGCGTTTGCCTGGAACGTAGCCCTGGATGGCACATTTGTTATAAGCAGACCATTGCAAGACGCCGGCACTTGGCGAACCGGCCGCTTGCGGGCGGCGAGCCTAGTACCGCTGCGTCTTGAATTTATGACAATAGAAAGCTCGCAAAGCGTGCTTTCTATTGTAGAGCGGGAGCGTGTCTGCGTGAACAAATGTGCCATCCAGGGCGACCTCCAGACAAAACCTGTAAATCAAGCCCCCCGTGAAAAACAACCTGCCCTATACGAACATTTTACCCCAAAAATAAAAATCTTGCAACATGGGAGATAAAAACGTATAATAACATCTAGGAGGGTGCTTATGGAAGAACGAGACAATAACCAGGAATTCTCTTTTATCAAAGAAAAAATCAAGGAGAAACCCATCAATAAGCGCCGTTTGCTGAAAAAAATTGTATGGGTTATTTTTTGTGGGATTTTGTTTGGCTTGATTTCGTGTCTGACATTTGTAGTGGCAAAACCCAAATTTGAAGAGCTGATAGAGCCGCAGCCTGATACCACCGTGGATTTTCCGGAGGATGAACACCCGGAGGAAAACAGCGGGCAGGAGCCGGATGACTCGCAGGAGCCGGATACGGACTCGTCGGAAACCCAGGAGCCTGTGGAACAGGTTGTGGTGGAAAAGGAGCTGGAGGTTTCAGATTATCAGCTGTTACAGAATAAGCTATATGCCATTGGCAAGAAAGCGAACCGCTCTGTGGTGACGGTAACGGGAGTTACCAGCAACACGGACTGGTTTGATTCGGCCTATGAGAGTGAAAACCAGGCCTCCGGCATTATTATCGCCGACAACGGCCAGGAGCTTTTGATCCTCACCGATCAGGGCGTCATTGCCAATGCGGAGAGAATCAACATTACGTTTATCAATGACGATGTGGTGCCGGCGACACTGAAAAAATACGACGCAAACACCGGGATCGCCATACTCAGCGTGCCCCTTGAGGAGATTTCCCAGGAGACCATGGATAAGATTGAAATTGCCGTTTTGGGCAACTCCCTGACGGTAAACCAGGGGACGGTGGTCATTGCCATCGGAAGTCCCTTCGGAACCAATTATGAGATTCATGTGGGGACGATCACGTCCTCAGATAACACGGTGTCCACCTGGGACAGCAATTATACGGTGTTCACCACCGATATCGGCGGAAGCGCCAGGGGAAGCGGCGTGCTTTTGAACTTAAGCGGTGAAGTGGTGGGCGTGATCAACCAGAACTACGGCAATGCCGGCGGCCAAAATACCATTACGGCCCTGTCCGTCTCGGAGCTTAAGGAGATCATTGAGGATTTATCCAATGGCAGAGCCATCCCGTATCTGGGATTGAAGGTGAGTACCGTCACCGATGAGATATCCGAGGAGTACGGCTTGCCAAACGGCGTATATATTAAGGGCGTAGAAACCAACTTTTCATCGCCTGCTATGATGGCCGGTCTCCAGGAGGGAGATGTGATCGTGGCTATGAACGGGGAGGAAATCCTGACGGTGGATGCCTATACCCAGATGCTTTTGGAATTGCAGCCGGAACAGACGATCACCATCAGAATCCTGCGCCAGAGCGGCGAGGATTATATGGAACTGGAATGCAGCGCCATAGTAGGCGTACTGAATTAGCAGAGAGAATTTTGGAGGAAAACGGAAATGAAATATATAGAAACCTTGCGGGAAGGGGAGCGTGTGGGAGAGATTTATCTCTGTAAGCACAAGCAGACCGCAATGACCAAGAATGGAAAGCCCTATGAGACGTTGATCTTACAGGATAAGACGGGGACCCTGGATGCCAAGATATGGGATCCTAATTCTCAAGGGATCGACGATTTTGAAGCTCTGGATTACATTGCTGTGGTGGGGGATGTCACAAGCTTTCAAGGGGCTCTGCAGTTAAATGTGAAGCGGGTGCGCAGGGTGCAGCAGGGGGATTACGACCCCAGCGATTACCTACCGGTGAGCGGGAAGGATATCCCGGCCATGTGGAAGGAACTGACGGGATTCATTGACAGCATGACGAATCCCTATCTGAAGCAGCTGGCGGAGAATTTTTTTGTAAAGGACGAGGACTTTGTCAAACGGTTCTGCTTTCACAGCGCGGCAAAAAACGTACACCATGGATTTGTGGGTGGTCTGCTGGAGCATACCTTGAGCGTGGTGAAGCTGTGTGATTATCTTGCGGGAGCCTATGAGATATTGAATCGGGAGCTTCTGCTGGCGGCCGCCATGTTTCATGATGTGGGAAAACTGGAGGAGTTGTCTGCGTTTCCGCAGAATGACTATACGGATGATGGGCAGCTTTTGGGGCACATTATGATTGGTGTGGAGATGGTGGGCCAGGGCATTCGTGAGATTGAGGGATTTCCACCCAAACTGGCTTCGGAATTGAAGCACTGTATTTTGGCTCATCACGGGGAATTGGAGTACGGTTCGCCCAAGAAGCCGGCGCTGGCGGAGGCGGTGGCGTTAAGCTTTGCGGACAATGTGGACGCCAAGCTTGAGACCATGAAGGAGGCCTTTGGGTCGGCGTCCCAGGGAACTACCGAGTGGCTGGGATATAACCGGCTCTTTGAGTCCAATATCAGGAAAAGCAGCAGTTAGGACAGCAGCGGCAAGGTTGGCGCTGCATGTGTTGTCTGCGGAGTGAACGGCAACCTATGCGAAGTTGGCCAGTGAAAGGATTTTTCGGAATGGGTAAGAAGAATACAAAAAGGGCGGCGAGTAGAAAAGATGATGGGGCCTGGCATTTTCAGAAGGACGATATGCTGGAACTTTCGATAGAAGATATGGGCATTGACGGGGAGGGAATCGGCAAGGCCGACGGAGTGACCTTCTTTGTCAAGGACGCCGTCATCGGGGACAGGGTGCGGGTGAAGGTCATGAAGATGAAGAAAAATTATGGCTACGCCCGGCTGACGGAGATTGTGGAGCCGTCCCCCTATCGGGTGAAACCCAGGTGCGAATGCCACCGGCAGTGCGGCGGCTGCCAGCTGCAGGCCCTGTCATACGAGAAGCAACTGGAATTTAAAGAGCGAAAGGTGAGAAATAACCTCTCCCGCATTGGCGGTTTTGATAATGTGGAGGCCCTGATGGAGCCGATTCTCGGCATGGAGGAGCCTTTTTATTATCGGAATAAGGCGCAGTTTCCGGTGGGAAGAAATAAGGAAGGGCGGATTGTGGCCGGATTTTATGCCAGCCGGACCCACAGTATCATTCCGACCCGGCGGTGCCATCTGGGGGACAGCGTCAATGAGCGGGTGCTGGAGATTGTAATTGGCTTTATGGAGCGCCAGGGGATTGAGCCCTATGAGGAGCAAAGCGGAACCGGACTGGTGCGGCATGTGCTGGTGCGCAAGGGCTTTGCCACCGGGGAGGTTATGGTTTGTCTGGTGATAAACGGACGCAGACTGCCGGTGGCGGAGCTGCTGGTGGACGAATTATGTAAACTAGATGGTATGACCAGCATTATGCTGAATGTGAATGAGAAAAATACCAACGTGATCTTGGGGGAAGAACTGATTTTGCTGTGGGGAAAGGAGTATATCACGGATACCATCGGGGATATCCGGTATCGGATCTCGCCCCTTTCCTTCTATCAGGTGAATCCGGTTCAGACCAAGAAGCTGTATGAGACGGCTCTGGAATACGCAGGGCTGTCGGGAACGGAGACGGTGTGGGATCTGTACTGCGGAATCGGGACCATTTCTCTGTTTCTGGCCCGGAAGGCCAGGAGGGTCTATGGGGTGGAGGTTGTGGAGAAGGCTGTTGAGAATGCCCGGGATAACGCTAAAATCAATGGGCTCTCCAATGCGGAGTTTTTCGTGGGGAAAGCCGAGGAGGTGTTGCCGGAGTTCTACGCTCGTGGGGGACGAAACGGGGAGATGCTGCACCCGGATGTGATTGTGGTGGATCCGCCCCGGAAGGGATGCGACGAGCGGTGCCTTGAGACCATAGTGAAGATGGGGCCTGGGCGGGTGGTTTATGTGAGCTGTGATTCCGCTACGCTGGCCCGGGATTTGAAGTATCTTTGTGGAAACGGATATGAGCTTGTGAAGGCGCAGGCGGTGGATATGTTTCCCCAGACGGTGGGGATTGAGGTGGTATGCCTTTTGTCTAAATCTCATGTTGAATAACATATCGAGATAGATTTTGGGGTTGAAAGAAAGGGTAAATTTTCTTTTGGAAAGGTAGTGATAATTATGGCTAAGAAACTGACAGAGAAAACACTCGTGAATAAATTAAATGGAATGAGCCGGGAAGAATTAACAAAAATCATTGTCAATTTTTACAGAACGAACAGAGCCGTGGAAGAAGGATTAAGTTTCATGATTTTGGGTGAGGAGTATGGAAGTGCGCTGCTGGAGAAATATAAAAAGCGATTGTATAAGATATTCAATCCTATCAACCCAGCAAAAGCAGACTTTTCGTTAGAGAGCGCACAGAAGGTATTATCTGATTTTGCCGACGCGTGCGCAGGCGACAGCGGCAGATGGTACGGTGATCTGGCTTTATATTTTGCGGAATGCGCAACGGATTTTACCATGAGTTATGGCGACATAGATGGAGAATTTTATGATGCGCTGGGAGTTGCTTATCACGACGCGGTAGTGATAGCAAGCAGTGACGAACAACTGTATCAATTATGGAAAGACCGATTGGCAGCGATATTTCACGCATTTTCTGGCTTTGGCTGGGGCATGGATGGTTTTATAGCTGGGGAATATCATGCTTTGCCATGGATTGAGGAGGAATAGAAGGTGGCGGTTACAGAAAAAGATGAAATAATAATTGAATATGGATTTGTCAGGGCTTTTTTGCCGGACTTACCACAAAATAGTGAAACCGCTGAGAAAGCTTTGGCAGCATGGGGACAGTTGTGGGAACTGATGGAAAGGGAAAATAATTTTTCAGATCAACTGGGGAGCAGTGTTCTGGACTGGCAGATCGGAAACTGGGCAAATGACTTAACGATGCTTTTACATAATGCAGGGCGATATAAAGAGTTAATAGCCGTAAATGAACAGATATTGCAGATGAAATGGAAGAACAATGGAGATTCGAATCTGTTTCATGAAAATGCAAAGCGGGACATTGCCGACGCGTATGCAGATATGGGGAATGTGGAAAAGGCATATGCGCTTTATAGAGAATACCTTGAGAAAGACCCCTTATGGGGATGGGGCTGGATCGGATATTATCGTCAGTTGAATGACAATGATGATCCGATGTTTCTTGATGTAATAGAGGAATTGTATAGGAAGATTGAAAAAGGGGTTTGTTTCCGTGATAAAGCAGATTTATGCAGAGAATTGGCTGACGAGTTTGAAACCATTGGAGAATCGGAGAAAGCAGATTATCTGACAGAAAAATATGAGCTGGAACGGGAAAAAGATAAGGAGCGTGTGACCAGATTTTTGCAAAATATAGGGGGTACAGGAAGAAAAATATATCCAAACGAACCATGTCCGTGCGGAAGTGGGAAGAAATATAAAAAATGCTGTGGCCGTAAATAGGCCTGGCTCTGCGAGGGGCCAGTGGGTTGAAATAAGCAATTACTGGCGTATAGTGGAAAGGTTCTGTGATGGATGATAAATATTGAGAGGCAGTGAGACAGGATGTGGAGGTGAATATAATGACGAAGATTTATTATTTTACAATGTGAAATTGCATTGCTATTTCGTGGTTGAATTAAAAACAGTGGAATTTGAGCCAGAGTTTGCAGGAAAATTATCTTTCTATTTATCAGCAGTTGATGGAGAACTGAAATCTCCGGATGATAATCCTACGATTGGTTTGTTATTGTGTAAGGGTAAAGATAAAATGGTAGCTGAATATGCCTTGAAAGACGTAAACAAACCAATGGGGGTAAGTGAATACAAACTTTCTAATCATATTTCAGAAGAATTACAGGACAAGCTGCCATCGATTGAAGATATTGAAAAAAGGATCAATTGAAATTTTGCATCAGGGTGGTGCAAAATTGGTGGAACTTATATTTTGTGGGAAAAGGGATGCACGAGCAGTATTAGTACTGTATAAATATTGCCGATATTTCCGTAGTTTTGTGGGGATATGTTCTAACTTGGTACTCACGCCGAGACGGTGGCGCTGCTTTCCAAACTTAAAACGGATAAACATATTGATGTGGAATTAGAGATGGATGAGATTGATTTGATTGCGGCGGAGAAAAAAGCGACATATGAAGAAATCAAGGATTACGTATTAGAGCATAGTGGATTGAAGGTAAATAGTTTGTACATTGCTCAAGTGAAACAGAAATGTGGAATTATAGAGAGGCAGAATTATAATAAGCCCAAGTCTGAGGAGACCAAACACCTGAAGTGCCCAATTGAAAAGGAACAGGCAATTTTGGAGGCTCTGAAATATTTTGGGATGGTATAGAGTTTTATGAAGTAGTAGACTGCTACAATAGATTTAACGAGAAGATATTCTAGAACATTTTTCTATGATTTGTGAGAGGGATGAAACAATGCCATTTGAAAAAGGTGGAAGAGCAGATAAACAAGGAAATAGGTATGAGATAAATTGTATAATCTATGAGATTCTTAAGGTTTTAAATGAGATAAACTATAGCGTTATTGTTGAAGCACTTGGTACAGATGAAATCGGTACAGATATATTAGTAACAACTTTTGATGGACAGAAAGAACACCAGCAATGTAAAGCACGTAATGCAAGTAAAGAGTGCTGGGATATTTCCGATTTAAAGGCAAAAAACATATTTTCTACATGGAAAATTCAGTTGAATAGGGAGCACAACAGAATAGTGGCGTTGGTCAGCCCAATGGCATGCTCTTTCTTATTTGATTTACACGATCGTGCATGTAATACTAGCGGTAGAGCAGAAGATTATTATTCCATACAAATCATGAAAAGTAGTAGGGAATTTCAAAAATTTTATAAAAGTTTTTGTATTGAAATGGGGCTAAATAGCAATCAGGATGTTGATGTTTTAAAAAGTATAGATTATTTAAAGAGGATTTTTTATAAACAGATATCAGAATATGAACTACAGGAACGTATAAATCAAAATATACAATATTTGTTTAGTAGTGAACAAAAAATAGTTTATAATGCATTACTCTCATTTGTTGTTATGGAGGACATACTAGGAAAAGAAATTACACAATCCATATTATTCGACTATTTTATAAAACAGGGAATTACTTTCCGATTGAAAGACGGTGATAATAGGATAGCGCCGAGAATTAGCGAGATGAATCAGGAATATAGGCAGAATTTCAGACCATTACAAGGCGGTTTGATACATAGAAAAGAATTTGATGATTGCATAGAGGCTATTGTAAATGAAAAAGCAGTGATTATTTCCGGAAGTGCAGGGTATGGAAAAAGTGGGTGTACAGAAGCAATTTTAAATTATTGTGAAGAAAAGAAACTTCCACATATTGCAATAAAGCTTGATCAAAGAATACCTCATAAGAATTGTGAAATTTGGGGACAAGAGTTGGGGTTTCCAGGTTCAATTGTGCATTCTATACATTGTGTTTCGAGAAATGAAAATGCGATAATTATTTTAGACCAATTAGATGCTTTAAGGTGGACACAGGCAAATTCCAGTGAAGCCCTTGCGGTTTGTATGGAACTAATTAGACAGGTAGAATACTTGAATTATGAAAGAAAGAAGAAAATAATTACAATTTTTGTTTGTAGGACATATGATCTTGAAAATGATAATAATATAAATTCGTTATTTAAAAAGCAGGAGTCTTCCGAGAATGCTTGGGAAATAGTTAAAGTAGGCGATTTTAAAGAAGAGGCTGTAAAAGAGGTTATTGGTGAAAAATACGAGCAATTGTCACTTAAACTAAAAAAGTTATTAAGAATACCAAGTAATCTTTATATTTGGCAACATTTGGATAAAGAAGAAGCCTATGGAGATTGTTTAACCACCAGCCATTTGATAGATAAATGGTTTGGGCAAATATGCAGAAGAAGTGTAACAGTGGGATTACAGCAAAAAACTGTTAATGAAACCAAAATACGCATTGTTGATGCTTTGGATAGAACAGGGCGATTATATATTCCAAAACAAATATTGAATGTTGAAGAAGCGGGCTTGGATTATCTGATATCATCAGAAATTATTATGGTTCAAAATAATAAAATTGGTTTTGTGCATCAATCAATCTTAGATTTTTTCATTTCTCAAAGAATGATGGAAAAATATTTTGATGGACAAACCATAGAAAATATTATAGGAGAAAAATGTAAGCAAACACCTGGAAGAAGATATCAGGTGCAGATGTTCTTACAAAATGTGCTGGAATATGATAGTAGAGATTTTATCCTGATTGGCGAAAAAATGTTAATTTTAGATAACATAAGATATTATGTCAAATATGTTTTTTACGAAATTTTGGGACAAATTCGAGAACCAGATGATAATATTCTTCAATTTATTATAGATAATTGTGAAAATGAGATTTATGGAAATTATTTATTGAATAATGCTATTTTTTCTAGAAAGCAATATATTAGCATATTAAGAAATCAAGGTGTTTTAGAACGGTGGTATTCAGAATCTGAGAAAAAAGTTGTAGTTTTTAATTTATTGCAGAGTATCGCTCCTGATTTAGATGATGAGGATATTTCTTTTATTAAGAAACATGCTTTTCATGATAAGAACGATGACGAACAGTTCATGAGATGTTTTCTCCATGATATTACACAGGAAAGCGAGGAAATGTTTGAACTTAGAATGTTGTTTTACGAACATTATCCTGAGTATGCAAGAGAAGTTTATATAGATGTAAAGTCTATGATGAAACAATTTGAGACAAGGACAATACGGCTTATTTCTTTTTGGTTGCAAAATAAAATAAAAAATCAGGGTAGGTATGTATATCGTTATGAAGAAGAATTGTTAGATTCAGATAATTCTTTTTTTATAGATAATGGGGAATTTGTATTCAATGAACTTCTTCCGTATATACCAAAAGAGAGTGGATGGGAAGTAAAATATAGCGATTGGTCAGGAAGGTATATGTATAAAAGAAGTATTGAAAGAGCCTGCGTGGGGTTAGTCAAAAAAGCGACTATAGCATTATGTTGTAAATCACCAGAGCGGTTCTGGGAATATTATGAACCATATATGGGACAGGGGTATCATGTATTTAATGAAATAATTTTAAGCGGATTGGCGGCTCTATCTCCCTTATATAGCAATCGGATAATGCGTTATCTTAGCAATGATGTGGACAAAAATGTTTTTGATTATACCAGTGGAGCAGAGGATGAATTGGGGCTTGTAAAAGAGGTTATAAAAATTCATGGAAACAACTGTGATAAAGAAGAATTAATAATGGTAGAAAATTCAATTTGCCGATATATTTCTCCAAATGCATCTGAATGGTATAAACGAAGAATTGAGCAGAACAAACTGAAAGAATATAGTACTGTATATTGGAGCTTTTGGGGAGATTTGCAGTATGAATTGCTACAGTGTTTACCGGAAGAAAGAATTAGCCAAAAAGCGAAAGAACTATTGCGAGTACTTGAAAGGCGTTTTCATAATATCCCATCTTGTTATTGCAATAAGAACGGGCATTCAGGTTGGGTAAAGTCACCTGTTTCAGGGAAAAATATTAGTAAAGGACAGTGGCTGCAAATTATAACTAACAACAAATTGAAGAATCGAGAGCGAACCAAGTGGGTTGAAGTAAAAGGTGGATTTGTTGAAAGTTCTTATGAAACATATGCTAGTGATTTTCAATTGGTAGTTAAGCAGTATCCACAAGAAATGATAGAACTTGTTTTAGAGAATAAGAAACGGGTGCTTTCGGGTTTTATAGATTCTATGTTTTTAGGTGTGGAAATGTCAGAAACATTGGAGGGGGTTGATTTTAAAACTATAGAGAAGATGTTACTTATATTTCCGTGTGATATGGAAACATATAGAGCTTCATATTTTTGTGGAATAATTGAAAAAATAAGTAATACAAATTGGTCGCTGGAAGTAATGGGTCAACTAAAGAACATTGCCTTACAACATTGTAATCCAAGATTAGATAAACCCAATGTAACAAATCCAGAAGATAAAGAAATGAAGAGTTGTGATATGCTACATAGTAATGCGTTAAATTGTGTGAGAGGAAGGGCAGCAAGGGCGATAGGACATTTGCTCTGGGAAGATGAAAAACTATTTGGACAATTTAAAGATGTTATCGAAGGAGTGATAAAGGATGAAAATCCAGCGGTGCGTTTTGCGGCACTATATGCCTTGTGGCCATCTTATAATATTGACAGAGAATGGTCGGAAGAAAAGATATTAAATTTATATGAATCTGATATTCGGATGGCAAGCTTTGATGATTCAAAAAATATGTTTTTTCTCTTGTATCCTAAATATAGGGAAAGGGTTATTAAGATTATAGAGAAATGTTTTAAATCTGAGGATAAACAACTTGTAGAGATAGGAGGGTATGCTGTCTGTGAATTTTATATAAGGCATGCTGAATTTGAAAGAATAATGTTGTCTGCCGAAACTAAAAGTGAAGAGCAGGTAAAAGCTATATTGAATATGGCGGTAATCTATTTAGAAATTGATGATTATCGGGAGACAGCAAAGCAAATAATCCTGACTTATAAAAACATTGATACTGATGTGGAATTTCCATTATCTAGGATGTTCCACGATAAATATGTGGATGCAAAGCGTGATAGAGAATTCTTACAAGAATTCATGAAAACACAGGTAAGCAGAAGGATAGTATATGCATTTGTAAATTATTTGCAGGAAAGTGCAATTTCTATTGTTGGTTATGCAGATATTATTTTACAGCTATGTGAGAATGTATTACAGATGGAGGTAGAAACCTTAAGAGAGCAATGGGGCATAGAAGACGAGATTTCAAAGTTGATTATATCTTTATATGATGAGACTGTTAGCTCTGGTAAAATGGTAGATAAACAGATTGCTGATAAATGCTTGGACTTATGGGATATCATGTTTGAAAGACAACTGGGGTCGGTAAGAGAGGCCAGTAGAAAATTAATGGAACGGTAAAAGGAGAACTGAAGATGGAGGATAGCAGAGACAATCCCAATATTGTCGGTAGTGAAATTCTCATATATCAAACGGAGGATGGTCATACAAAAATTGATGTTAAGTTTGAAGATGAGAGTGTTTGGCTTACACAGGCGCAATTATGTGAGCTTTACCAAACCAGTAAATCTAACATCAGTGAGCATATTAAGCATATTTTTGAAGAAGGCGAGCTAGAAGAAAATGCAGTTGTTCGGAAATTCCGAACAACTGCGGCTGATGGAAAAAACTATAATACAACACATTATAATCTTGACATGATTATTTCACTTGGGTATAGAGTAAAGTCTAAAATTGCTACAAATTTCCGTCGGTGGGCTACTGAACGCTTGAAAGAGTATATGATAAAAGGCTTTACGATGGATGATGAACGGCTGAAAAATCTGGGTGGCGGTAATTACTGGAAAGAGTTATTAGACCGTATTCGGGATATCAGATCATCTGAAAAAGTTATGTACCGACAGGTACTTGACCTTTATGCAACAAGTGTTGATTATAATCCTAAGAGTAGTGAATCCATTGCATTTTTTAAAATGGTACAAAATAAATTACACTATGCAGCACATGGACATACAGCAGCAGAAGTGATATACGAGCGTGCGGATGCCAGTCAGCCGTTTATGGGATTGAAAAGCTTTTCTGGTGATTTTCCTGCATTAAAGGATATAGGCATTGCAAAGAATTACCTTAATGATGAAGAATTAAAAATATTGAATAATATCGTATCGGGATATTTTGATTTTGCGGAAATTCAGGCTATGCGACATCATCCTATGTATATGGCAGATTATGTGGAGCATCTTGATAATGTTTTAAAGACTACAGGTGAAAAGGTATTGCAAGGGGCTGGAACAATCAGCCATGCGCAGGCAATTGAGAAGGCGACAAAAGAGTATAGGAAATATCAGGCACAGAATTTGTCACCAGTTGAAGAGGAATATTTAGAAAGCATTAAAAATATTCAAAGCATAGCGAAGAAAAAAGGAGATAGTTGATAGAAAAATGTTTTCTAATCGAAAAGGGGTAAATTAAAGTTAGTGGCTTCTTTAGATGCTAGTGTAAATATGAGTTTGGACAATGATAATCATATCGAAGTGGTGTGTTTGCTTTCCCACAAGTAAATGGGTCTGTTTCACATTTCCAAATGTAGAACCAGCGAAAAAACAGAAGATGTTACCCGCGACCCATATGTTCTGGGTGACAGCGTGGGCAAGTTACAAAACCATACCAGTCTGGCTCTGCGATGAGCCAGTGGGTTGAAATCATTAGTAACAGCTGTCAACATACGCCATAACCGTCTGGCTCTGCGATGAGCCAGTGGATTGAAATTTCCCGGCCAGTTGCCGCTTGTCAATCCCCAGCGTCTGGCTCTGCGATGAACTAGTGGGTTGAAATTCCGAAAGGAACTCGCTATAGCATTACTTAGTGTTTATGGGATTTGTCACAATATTGTCCACAAAAAATCCATTGACATTTCCCCCCACATCCGCTATTATTATCTCAATCATTGCGTTGCAGATGTCTGTGGGGCCTGCAGCCTGGGGAGAAACCTTCGGGGAGCTCCCCATTTTACTGTACAAATAGGGGAGAAAAGTAAAAAACGATGAATATCCAATCAAAAGTAAAAAGCCTGAAAAATCATCCTCTCGTAACAATTTTGGCGCACAACAAGGGCAACCCCCGAACCCTGGTACTCATTGAGCCCCTGTGGGGAATCCCGTATAACCTGATTGCGCCCTTTGCCACACTGTATATGTATACCCAGGGGATCACGGATGTCCAGATTGGAATGATTTTGTCCGTCACCATGGTCATTCAGGTGTTCTTTTCCTTTTTTGGCGGGATACTGGCCGACAAGCTGGGGAGGAAATTCACCACCATGATGGGGGATTTTTTTGGATGGGCGCTGGCCTGCCTGGTCTGGTCTGTCTCCAATAACATATGGCTGTTTTTGGCCGCCGCGATTCTCAACTGTTTTGAGCAGATCAATCAGACGGCGTGGTTCTGCCTGTTGATTGAGGACGCAGAGCCCAAGGATCTGGTGGGGCTGTATACCTGGGTCAATATCGGCGGCCTGGTTGCGATATTTTTTGCGCCTCTTTCGGGCCTGTTTATCAATTCCTATTCCGTTGTGCCGGTCCTTCGGGTCTTGTATCTTGTCTTTTCCGTGACCATGGTGATCAAGACGCTGATTACATACCGGTATTGCCGGGAGACCAGGCAGGGAAAGATTCGTATGGCCGAGACGAAACATGTTTCTGTTTTACATATGGTGGGGGAATACCGGCAGCTTATCCCCAAAGTGCTGAAAAATAAGGGGGTTCTGAAAGCGGTGGCCGTATCGGTGATACTGTATATCACCAATCTTGTCAGCACCAATTTTTTTAGCCTGTATATCACCCAGCGGCTGGGGATTTCGGATAATTTCCTGGCGCTGTTTCCCATTCTGAACGCGGCGGTTATGCTGTTTTTTATGGTAGTGATACAGCATCGGCTGGACAGCGTAAAATTCAGGGTCCCCATGTGGAGCGGACTGGCCCTTTATGCCGTGGGTGTTGTTCTGCTGATACTGGCCCCCGTCGGAAACCTGGCGCTTGTGGTGCTGTACGTGTTTGTGACGGCTGTGGCCAGCGCACTGGTGACGCCGCGCAAGGACGCGTTGGTTCAGTTGAATATCAATCCCCAGGAACGGGCCAGAATCAATGCTTTGATCATGGCCTCTACCATTGCCTTCTCATCGCCCTTTGGCTATTTTGCAGGGTGGCTGTCCAGTCTGGACCGCCGGCTGCCCTTTGCGTTTATGTTCGTCCTCTTTGTGACGGCGATGGTGATTATCGGACGGATCCGGGAGCCCAGGTTCGGGCATGACGGGAGGTGACAGTTCCGTGTTCAAATCAAGCCGGACCGTCTACTCCACGGTTTGCCATTGCCAACATGCAGAGAACCGTTGGAAAATGTAATGGTACCTGTACTATAAGTTGTTACTGTTCACGGGGTGGGGAATGCGCACCTGGTAATGCTGTTTACCACAGGAAATTTGAATTTTGAGGTTTGATCTGGAGGTCGCCCTGGGTGGCGCATTTGTTATCGCAGACACGCTCTCGCTCAGTTCAAGACGCAGCGGTACTAAGCTCACCGCCCGTAAACGGTCGGTTTGCTAAGTGCCGGCGTCTTTCAATGGTCTGCTTATAACAAATGCGCCACCCAGGGCGACGTTCCATTCAAAGGCTAAAAAATTCAAATCTCCTATGGTAAGCAGCTTCAGCAGCTGTATATTTCCCCACCCCATGAACAGTAACTATAAGTTGGGCGGAGGGGAAATAAAATAGAGTAGCTTGTAAAAGTTAGATTGCTATGGTATGCTATAAATAGCAGAAGAGTACTCTGCTGATGATACAGCATATAATAAAGGTGCTGAATCCCTTGGGAGTAAAAGATACGGTAACAACAAAATATATGCGGCAGAATGAAATCTTTGCCGAAGCCTTTAATTATTTCGTATATGGTGGGGAGCAGGTTATCTCTCCGGAAAGCCTGGAGGAACTTGATACCCGTGAGATAGATGTTCCTTATGGTGGGGAAAAAGGTGCGAAACAGCCAGTGCAGAAAACCAGGGATGTTATCAAATCGGTCATTGCTATGATGGATAAACGTACCGCATATCTGCTCCTGGCAATCGAGAATCAGTCCAATATCCATTATGCGATGCCGGTAAAAAATATGGTTTATGATGCCCTTCAATACGCAAAACAGGTGGAGGAAGCGGTAGCTTCCCACAAATTGTCCGGCGATTACAAAGGCGTTGACAGTGACGAATACCTGTCGGGTTTTATGAAAGCGGATCATTTGCTGCCAGTGGTAACATTGGTCATATATTTTGATTCCCAAAAATGGGATGGCCCATTATCTATTCATGAGATGTTTGCAGGGCAAGTATTCTGGAAATGCGGATAAACTGCAGGAAGTGATAGGTATCGATGAAAAATTCAGGCATTTGGGTAGAAATGAAGTTGATGTACTCAATGCCTGCGTAAACGCTAATTTGACAATGAAGAAAGATGAGGAGGTGCTTGATGTGTGCCAGGCTATTCAGACAATCGCTGATAGAGCAGCAGAACAAAAAAGAATGGATACTCTGTTAGATAACGTAAAAAAACTTATGGAAAAAATGGGATGGTCTGCGGAGCAATCCATGGATGTGTTGAGCATTCCTGAAAGTGACCGAAATTCACTTGCGCAAAGGCTCAAATAAAATGAAAAGTCGAACAGTGTTATAGGAGATACTGTTCGGCTTTTTCATATATGTCATGGGAGAAAACAGCGGAAAAACCGGCAGGCAGGAGGAGACATAATGGAGAAACCAAATAGAATTTTAATCGTGGAAGACGACAACACGATATCCGATTTATTGTGTATGAATCTTTCTGTTGTAGGTTATCTTTGTGATACGGCATATGATGGGAAACAGGCGGTAGAACTGGTAAATACAACATCCTATGACCTGGCGATTCTCGACATTATGCTTCCTGAGATGGATGGGTTTGAATTATATGAATATATGAGCGCAAAACAGATCCCGGTCATCTATCTCTCCGCGAAGGCGGATACACAAAGCAAGATCAAAGGCTTGAAAATAGGCGCCGAGGACTATATGACGAAGCCATTTGATGTGCTGGAATTGATCGTACGTGTGGAAAAGGTGTTAAGCCGCAGCGGACAGAAAAAAGACATCTACCGGATAGGCGATGTGACTGTCAATGAAAACGAGCATATGGTTTTATTAGCCGGTCGTCCGGTAGAATTAAAACCAATGGAATATGCCTTGCTGCTTATGCTGGTTAAGCATCCAAACATTGTATTTTCAAGAGAACAGCTGCTTCATGAAGTGTGGGGGGACGATTATTTTGGCGAGACCCGCACGGTTGACAATCATATTGCGATATTGCGCAAAAAATTAAATTGGAGCGAAAAAATCGTGACGGTGTACCGTGTTGGGTATAAATTGGCAGAGGTGAGGTAAATGCGCTTATGGGTAAAAATTACTGCAATCTGTACAGCGGTTTTGTTCTTTATCATGAGCAGTTCCTTTTTTGTGATTTTACGGTTGCAGGAAAATACGCTGCGTCGGGCAGAAGAAGATAGTACGAGAAAATCTCTTGTCATGTATTGTACCAACATCATAACGGCCAGCAGCACTTACGGAATCGATTTACGCCAGAGTACACTGAAAAGTGTGGTGCAATACTATTTTGCGGAGTATGCGCCCCTTGTACAGACAGATCAGGTATTCTATTCTCTCGTCTCTGACGGAGCATATTTATTTGACCGTTCTCCTTATGACCCATATGCGGTTCTTCCATCCGTGCAGAACGAGGAAATGGTTGCAATGCCCGGCGAATCCTCAGTTCAGCTAAAACGGGTTCGGAACGGGAAAGATACCGTACTGGTAGGGGGGATTTCGTTTACCGTTTCCGACCAGCCATTCGAAGCATATATCAGCGTAAATATCAGTGAAACAGAACAGCAAATTGCGAATTTGCGGATTCTTAGTACCGTATTGTTGGTGATTTCCTGTATATCTGTGGGATTTATCATTGCATTTCTGATACGCCGTACGCTGTCGCCAATCGGTAAGCTTACAAAAAACGCCGTTTCCATTTCCAATGGACAATATCATCTGAGAACCAATTATACGAGTAAGGACGAAATCGGAACCCTGTCTCTTGCCTTCGACAAGATGGCAGACTCCATTGAGGAAAAAATCACATCTTTAGACAGCGAACTGCAAAAACAACAGCTTTTGCTTGGCGCATTATCACATGAAATGAAAACCCCCATGACAGCACTGATCGGATATGCCGACAGCCTTTTGCGTATGCCGCTCAATGAAGCACAGAAGAATGAATGCGCAAGAAAGATTTATCATGCGGGAAATCTCATGGAAAGCCTCACACAGAAAATGATGGAGCTGGTTGGAATGTCGGACACGGAACAGATCAGAAAAGAAACGATTGACAGCACGTCATTTCTGGAAGATTTGAGAGAATTGCTTCCGAAACAGGTTCAGCTTCAGTGTGAGGTTGACGGGATATTTGGAGATAAAACGCTGCTGCTCAGTATGATATCAAACCTGGTAGAAAACGCAATGCGCGCGTCCGGTGATATCCCTCAGGTCAGTGTACGGATCACGAAAAAGGATGAATTTACGCAGATCAATGTTTCAGACAAAGGCTGCGGTATCCCGGAAAATCAGATTCCACTCATCACAGAACCCTTTTACCGGGTGGACAAAGCCCGTTCCAGAAAACACGGCGGCGCAGGTCTAGGCCTTGCGATATGCAAGAGAATCTGCGAATGTCACGGCGGGACACTTTCGATTGAGAGCAAAGTTGGGGAAGGAACCACAGTGACCGCTGTCGTAGCTGCCAGATAAATTCGCCGTTATAGCGGCCCCTTACGGGGGATGGGCACAAGATTACAACTTGATGACATTTTAGAGACAACTTGAGGAGGACTTTATCCCCTCAAGTTGTTATGCTATAGGAAACGACAAATAAATTTGCCGTTTCCTATAAAATACGAGGTGATGGAACGTGAAAAAGGCGATATTCGGATGCATAATCCTTTTGTCGATGGTTTTTGGCGGGTGCAGCAAAGAGATTCAGAAGGAGCCGACAGAAAAAAACGAATATGGGGATAAGCTGATCGCAGAAACCATGGGGGTACCGGAGCATTATACCTTTCAAAATGAATCAGAATCCGGGATAAGTAAAGTCCTTGTTGACGCAGATGTTCTGGTGCCGGAAGTTTACGGAGTGGACGTGCTGGAAGCGATTCCGGCCGTGTTTACGGACGAAGAAGTCCGGGCGTTTGTAGAACGGCACAGCGGGGATTTTCAGTGGAAACATGCGTTGACAGACCAACCCTATGCGGGAGAAGGTCTGAGCAAGGAAGATTTAGACGATGTTTTTTTGGGAATCCAGGATTACAGTCTGTGGCTCTATAACGAAGGCGGGCAGCAGGGGGATGATACTATACAGGAAATTTCGGCTCATTTTTGGATAAATGAAAAAACAGGAGAACTGGCATATCAACCTGAGTTGTCTTATACGAAGTTTCAAGGTGGAGATGATCCGGTTGATCCGAGAATGTTTGCAATTTTACCTTTAAACGAGAACAATATGGCAGATGACTGCACGATTAGCTTAGAGCAGGCGGTTGCCTTCGGAGATGAGGAGGTAAAATTCTTTTTTTCCGACTTCTTTTTGAGTCAGTATGGGCAGCTTGGAGAAAGTGGAAATCCACAGGTGCCAAATTACTACGGTTTTCGATACACGCGGAATATTAACGGCATACCGGTCAATGTGGAGCCTTACGGCGGAGGTGGTGGTGATGGTTCGGACTATACGATTGGAAATGAAAATATTTGCATTACCGTAAATGATGACGGGGTTTGCTACGTTTATTATCAAAATCCCCTCAAGACGGGCGAGGTTGTAGAAAAAAATGTAACGCTGCTCCCATTCGAGGATATCATTGATATTTTTGAAAAGGTATCTATACTGAGCATTCAACACCTGGAACTTTATGACAATTTAGTTGAAAATGTAATGGATATCAGAGAGATTCGGTTTGGTTATATGGCAGTAAAGCAGTCGGAAAGCGTTGGCGGTTATTATTACATTCCCGTATGGGACTTTTACGGGTTACATTATCCTGTATACGAGAACAACCAGTACTATCCTGAAGCTTACGATGCTCCGGAGTTTACCATTAATGCCATAGATGGAACCGTCATTGATCGAAACCATGGGTATTGAAAATGAGTGCGTTACGTTCTGAAATTTGTCGATTTCATAGAAATAAGTGGTTTTATCTTGCGGCTGTTTTTACCGCAGTCATATTTTGGTTTGATATTTGGACGGAGAAAGACCTCCTAATGTATGGGACCACCCAGGATGTGGCCGGTCTGCTATCGGAGATGCTGAGCGGAAAGGGAAATCTTTTGTCACTCCCGTTACTGGCCGCTTTGCCCTATTCCGCAAGCATATTTCAGGAAATGAACACAGGAGCGGCACGATATGCCATTTTCCGCTGCGGCTATCGGGTTTACCTGTTCAGTAAAATCACAGCAATTTTATTATCAGCTGTATTATCACAATGTATGGGACTTATGATATTTAGTGTCGCAATCTCATTTATGGCAGGTTCCTTGGTCCTTCTTCCGGTTCATCTGGTGGTACAGCGCCTGATTGCCGCTTCGATCTTTGCCATGCTGGGGAACATGGGGGCGCTTATTGCAAAAGATATTGTGTCAGCCTATATCATTCCCGTTATGTTTGTTTTTGCACTGTCCATGTTTCAATCCAGATTCTTTTTTGGTGCCGAATATCTGAACCCTGTTGTCTGGCTGTCTGAGGCAGCATTTGCACTGCCGCTGCTGCTGGCAATGTTTTTGCTGATGATACTGCTGACTTTGATATTGACAACGTATGAGGTGCGAAGATATGCTTAACAAAAGTCATGTTCTAAGCTGTACCCTGTGGAATCTGCGCAGTATGCGTAAAAATCCGCGGACGATCTGTGGATTTGTATTAGGATTTTGTCTGTGTTTTTTTCTTACACAGCGGATTATTGAGCTTGCCGGTATATTTCACACGGATATTCAGATATTTGAACCCTTTATCTGGTGTTTTGCGGATGCGGAAAGTATCTTGTTTGCCTCGCTGGCGATTCTGCTTCCGCTTTCACAGATGCCGCAGTTGGACGCTCCCGCCTATTATCTTGTGTTTCGGAAAGGCCGTATAAACTGGCTTTTGGGACAAATTTTGACAGCCGTCATAATCAGTTTTACTTATACGCTGCTTCTGTTAGGTTCCGCAATGATTCTTACTTTGCACCGTTCCTTCCTGAATAATCAGTGGAGCGATACGGCGACAGTGCTCAGTTTTGCGCCGGAACAATTTGAAGTAGCGCTTACGGTCGTACGGAAAACGGTAAAATTGACAACGCCCTATCATTGCGCTGGGGCAATTTTTTTCTTAGTCGCGCAATATATTTTATTTTTAACATTCCTCAACCTTATTTTTTCCTTAAGGCACGGGAAGAAGGCAGGGATTACAGCGGTTATTGTGGTCAGCTTATACGCATATCTCCTGAATCCGGACAAGCTGATGAGCGCGCTTAATATACCCCAGGAAATAAAATATATGGCAAATATCATTGCTGCCTGGATTTCACCACTCAATCATGCCGCTTACGCCATGCATAATTTTGGTTATGGTAATTTTCCAAGTATTATGCAATCGCATTTGGTTTTCCTGATTCTGAATATTGTTCTGTTAGCCTGTTCGTATCGGATTGTAAAAAAATCTGAATTTATGTTTTCGGGAGGAAGTCATGACTAATGCAGTAGAAGTGATGGGACTATCAAAATCTTTTGGAAAAGAAACCGTATTGAAAAATATAAGCATTTCATTTGAAACAGGAAAAATTCATGGCATTGTGGGGCGAAACGGTTCCGGAAAGACAGTTATGATGAAATGTATCCTGGGATTTTTAAAACCGAGTGCGGGGAGTGTCCGGGTGTTTGGAAAAACCATTGGAAAGGACGTGGATTTTGCCCCGGATACAGGCATGCTGATTGAAGCGCCTGGATTCATTCCAACAGAGAGCGGCAGCAATAATTTGAAATGGCTTTTAAATTTAAAGCACAGGAAAAAAGCGGATGTTCTCTTCTGTATGGATATGGTGGGTCTGGACGGTAAATCAAAAAAACCCGTTGGCAAATACTCATTGGGAATGAGACAACGGCTTGGTATTGCCCAGGCGATCATGGAGGATCCCAAACTTCTGGTTTTGGATGAGCCGATGAATGGACTAGACAATAAAGGGGTGGAAGATATGCGCAGCCTGTTTCTTGCTTTAAAACAACGGGGAACAACCATTATATTGTGTTCCCACAATCCGTTGGATATTTCGGAATTATGCGATACGGTATGTGAAATGGATAGTGGCATGTTAAAGAAAACCTTTTCCGGGATTGACAAATAAACGGAAATGTGCTAGTTTAATGTTGTTCGGTAGGTAAGGCTCCTGCAGGGATACGGGCTGTTGCCGCAAAATGGTGGAGACACCATGAGCTGGTTTGAACAGGGTACATCGAACGCAAGGTGTACCATAACACAGTTTCATCGCCCTACAAAGCTAAAGCTCAGACGAATACACAGAAGTTGCGATTAACTCCCGTATGTTCTCACCGGACATACGGGATATTTTTGTTCTATGGGAAAGTTCTCCGGACTTCCCCATAGATGAAAATAACGCCTTTGGGGCGATGACATAAATATAAAAATTTTGAAGTTAAGTGAGGTGAAAAGAATGGACACGGGAAGTAGTGGCAGTGCAGGCTCTTTGGAGCGAAGTAGAATCATATGGACCACAATAGAGAAGAAACCATGGCCTTGCCGTGTCCTTCTTCTCCCGCAATACCATAGGATTCTTTAAGGAGTGCGGCTCCTTTGCGTCCGGCGGCCTTCCATGGCCCATAGCCAGGCAGAGGAATGCCGTAATCTTTCATGCACTGTATCCTTTCCAAGCAGCAGTAAATTATTTTATCGTTTGGAGGTACAGAATCATGAAGAAAACAAACAGAAAATACAATACGCCTGTGATGGGTACAGGCATGTTCAAGAACTATGAGGTGCAGGAAAGACTGTACTGGGCTTCTTCCCATACGGAAGAAGAATTATTCAAAAAATATGGAACCACCCAGAGGGGGCTTGACCCGAAAGCTGTGGAGAATGCAAGGGACGAATATGGAGAGAATATCCTCACTTACGGCAGGAAAAATCCTGTCATCAAACGGATTTTCTCCGCTTTCATCAATCCCTTTACGGTGGTGTTGCTGGCGTTGGCCGTCATATCCGTTTTTACGGACATTATCCTGACTGAGGCGGGGGATGAAAATTATGCTACGGTGAGCATCATCACCGCCATGGTGGTGATCTCCGGCGTTCTTCGCTTTGTGCAGGAGACGCGCAGCGGTAATGTGGCGGATAAGTTGATGGGCATGATCCACACCACAGCCTGTGTCCTGCGGGAGGGCATACAATCGGAAATCCCCATGGATGAGATTGTGACGGGGGATCTTGTGGTTTTGTCGGCCGGTGATATGATACCGGCGGATGTGCGGATACTCAGCGCCAAAGACCTTTTTCTCAGCCAGTCGGCACTGACCGGAGAGAGCGAGCCGGTGGAAAAGCGCGCTGCCCTGGACAGCCGCAAAGAAGCATTGACAGATACGGAAAATCTGGCATTTATGGGCAGCAATGTGATCAGTGGCAGCGCAAAGGCCATTGTGATTGCCGTAGGAAATGACACCATGCTGGGGGCAATGGCAAAGAATCTGAATGAAAAGCCGCCAAAGACCACCTTTGAGAAAGGCGTCAACTCCGTTTCCTGGGTCCTGATCCGCTTTATGCTGATCATGGTGCCGGTAGTACTCTTTGTCAACGGCTTTACCAAGGGGGACTGGATGCAGGCGGCATTGTTCGCCATTTCCATCGCTGTGGGGCTCACCCCGGAAATGCTGCCGATGATCGTCACCACTTCCCTTGCCAAAGGCGCAATGGCAATGAGTAAGAAAAAGGTGATCATCAAAAATCTGAATTCCATTCAGAATCTGGGCTCCATTGATATTCTCTGCACAGATAAGACCGGGACTCTCACCCAGGATAAGGTGGTACTGGAATATCATCTGAATGTGGACGGGGAAGCAGATGACAGGGTTTTGCGCCATGCTTTTCTGAACAGTTATTTCCAGACAGGATTGAAAAATCTGATCGATATTGCGGTCATCTCAAAGCAGGAGGAGCTGGGGGCGGAGCCGCTGATACAGAAATACACCAAGGTGGATGAGATTCCCTTTGATTTTGAGCGGCGCAGGATGAGCGTTGTGGTCAAAGACAGGTCGGGCAAAACGCAGCTGGTCACTAAGGGAGCGGTGGAGGAAATGCTGAAATGCTGCGCCTGCGCCGAGTGTGGAGGTGAGATTCGGCCTCTCACCGACAGGGTACGAAAACAGGTGCTTATCAAATCCGATGAACTGAATGAAAAGGGAATGCGGGTCATTGCTGTTGCCCAGAAAACCAATCCCTCTCCCGTGGGCCAGTTTTCCGTGGAGGATGAAAAAGAGATGGTACTGATCGGATTCCTGGCGTTCCTTGACCCGCCAAAGGAGACAACCGCAGGGGCAATCAAAGCGTTGCGGGAATACGGCGTGAACGTGAAGGTCCTGACAGGAGACAACGAGAAGGTTACCTGCGCCATCTGCAGACAGGTGGGACTGAATGCGGACAAAATCCTTCTCGGGCCGGATTCCGAAGCGCTTAGTGACCGGGAGCTGGCAAAGGCCGCAGAGGAGATTACCGTGTTCGCGAAATTGTCACCCTCCCAGAAGGCCCGCATTATCCGGGTGCTTCGGGAAAATGGTCACAGCGTAGGCTATATGGGCGACGGTATCAACGACGCGGAAGCCATGAAGGTCTCCGATGTGGGAATTTCCGTCGATACGGCGGTGGATATTGCCAAAGAATCCGCGTCTGTGGTACTTCTGGAAAAGGATCTGATGGTGCTGGAGCAGGGAGTCATTGAAGGCAGGAAAACCTATGCCAACATGATCAAATATATCAAGATGACGGCGTCCTCCAACTTCGGAAACATGTTTTCGGTGTTGGCTGCCAGCGCGTTTCTGCCGTTTTTGCCCATGGCGTCCATACATCTGATTTTGCTGAATCTGATTTACGATATTTCCTGCACCGCCATTTCCTGGGACAATGTGGACAGGGAATTTCTCAAAGTGCCGCGGAAATGGGATGCCTCCGGAATCGGTCGTTTTATGCTGTGGATCGGTCCCACCAGTTCTGTCTTTGATATAGCCACCTATCTGCTTTTATATTTTGTGATATGTCCCATGTTTGCCGGTGGGCAATTATTTTCACCAAAGGCCGATGAAGCTACCCAGGCGCTGTACATCGCCTTGTTCCAGACCGGCTGGTTTGTGGAATCCATGTGGAGCCAGACCCTGGTCATCCATATGATCCGCACGCCGAAGCTTCCATTTGCGCAGAGCTGCGCCTCGGCGCCTGTAACCCTTCTGTCCCTTTTGGGAATTGCCATCGTCACGGTGATTCCGTTCACCCCTCTGGGGGTGGCGCTGGAGCTTACCGCGCTTCCGGGGATCTATTTTGTGTATCTTGCAGTGATCGTGCTGGGGTATATGGCGCTTGTGACCGCAATGAAGAAGATTTATATCCGCAGATTTGGGGAGTGGCTGTAAATACTTGTGAAGCCCCACGGAAAGTGGTAAAATATAAACATATTTGAATTTATGCCATTTTAGAAAGGAGACACTCATGAATCAGGAAGTACGGGATTTTGTTGTGGAAAAATCAAAGGAATTGATAGCGGCTCCGACCTGCTGCGGGGAACTGAGAGAGGCGGCCAGGGCCTGGCTTGCGGCGGCGGGGACGGAAAAAGAGGCTGCCGAGACAGAAAAGTATCTGGCGGAGCTTGAGGCGGACATCGTCACCGTGGACGGGCTCATCGCCTTTGCGGAGTCCGAGGGCGGCAAAAAGGTGTTTGGGGAAGAAAAGGCAAAAGAGGTGGCCGCCCATGCCAGAGAGATCAAGGGGCAGGGAGCTCTTTACTGTGACTGCCCGGCCTGTGCGGCGGTAGAGGCGATCCTTGCCAGGAAGGAGCAGATGACAGTGTAACGGCAAGTGGACAGGGCAGGAAGGTATTCCTGCCCTGTGGTTGGGAGTGTGGGCTGTAAAAACATTGTGGCGGAAGATTTTTGCGGATTTTTAGTCCGGCATGCATAGAGAATCCCGTTTCGAGGGATTCTTTTTGTGTGCGGTACCCCGTATACAAAAAATATAAAAAATCTTACCGGAATTTTTGTGAAATATTTTCGGGCAACTGCTCTTGAAAAGACCTATATCTTGTGTTATTATGTAGCAGGTCTACTAAATATAGAGGAGGGAGAAACATGACATTAGAAGAGTGGCTGGGCGAGGAGAACCAGCTGGGACAGGACATCTGGACGAAAAAATATTGCAACGAGGGTGAGGATTTCGATGCCTGGATAGGGCGTATCAGCGGCGGAAACGAGGAGATCGGAGCCTATATCAGAGAGAAGAAATTTTTGTTCGGCGGAAGGATTTTATCCAACCGGGGGCTGCACGAGCAGGGCAGGAAGGTTACCTATTCCAACTGCTACGTCATTGCGCCGCCGGAGGATGAGATTGAAGATATATTTGACTGCGCCAAGAAGCTGGCGCGGACTTACAGCTACGGCGGCGGCTGCGGAATCGACGTTTCCAAGTTAAGCCCCAGGGGAGCCAGAATCAACAATGCGGCCAAGGAGACCAGCGGAGCCGTATCCTTTATGGAGCTTTATTCCCTGGTAACCGCCTTGATCGGGCAGAACGGACGGCGGGGGGCCCTGATGATCTCAATCGACTGCTCCCACCCGGACGTGCAGGAATTTATTGAACTGAAGACAGATCTGGAAAAAGTGACCAAGGCTAATATCTCCGTTCGGATTCACGAGGACTTTATGGAGGCCGTGAAGAAAAATGAGGATTATCTGCTTCATTACACCCGGGAAACTACCGGAGAGGTCATCGAGAAGTGGGTCAATGCCCGGGAGCTGTTCCGGAAAATTACGGAGACCAACTGGGATTACGCAGAGCCGGGGGCGCTGTTCTGGGACCGTATCACGGACTGGAACCTTTTGAGCAATACAAAGGAATTTTCCTATGCGGGCGTAAATCCCTGCGCTGAAGAGCCCCTTCCCGCCGGAGGAAGCTGTCTTCTGGGCAGTGTGAACCTGTCGGCTTTTGTGCAGCAGCCCTTTACCGAGGACGCGTCCTTTGACTTTGACGGCTTCAAGCAGTGTGTGACAGCCTCCGTGAAGGCTTTAAATGAGGTGCTGGAGGAGGGACTGCCTCTGCATCCTTTGGAGGAGCAGCGGGAGAGCGTAGGCCAGTGGCGGCAGATCGGCCTGGGGATTATGGGCCTGGCGGACGCCCTGATAAAGCTGGGGCTTACCTACGGGGAGCAGGACGCCGTGGACATGTGCGACAAGATCGGCTTTGCCATGGCGGATACGGCCATTGCGGCCTCCGCAAAGCTGGCCAAGGAGCTGGGGCCCTTCCCCAAATGCAACACGGCAGAGATTATGGAGACACCGTTTTTCCTGGCAAATACCTCGGAGCAGACCAGGGAGCTGGTGAAAAAGTACGGCCTTCGCAATTCTCAGCTTCTCACCATTGCGCCCACAGGCACTTTGTCCACCATGCTGGGTATTTCCGGCGGCATTGAGCCTATTTACGCCAACTATTACGAGAGAAAGACGGAATCTCTCCACGGTACGGATGTGTACTACAAGGTCTACACAAAGATTGTGGAGGACTACATGAAACAGCACAACATCAGCGAGGATAAGGATCTGCCGGATTACTTCGTAACGGCCATGACCCTGGATTACCGGCAGAGAATCCATATGCAGGCCATCTGGCAGCAGCATATCGATGCCTCCATCAGCTCCACGGTCAACGTGCCAAACAGCTTTACGGTGGAGGAGACCGAGAGCCTCTACATGTACGCCTTTGACTGTGGCCTGAAGGGCATCACCATTTTCCGGGACGGCTGCAAACGCCTGGGCGTCTTAAGCACAAAGGAGGCTGAGAAGAAGGTCACCGCAGGGGAAGGCCTGGGTCGGGGAGAGATCCTTCTGGTGACGGACGACGTGGTTGGAAAGAAGCGTAAGCTGATCACCGGCTGCGGAAGCCTCCACTGTATCGCCCTGTTCGACCCCCATACGGGAGCGCTCCTGGAGACCTATTTAAGCAAGGGCTCCACGGGCGGCTGCAACAACTTCATGGTGGGCCTGTCCCGGCTGATTTCCATCAGCGCTCGGGGAGGCATCGACATTGAGACCATCGTGGACCAGTTAAATTCCAGCGGTTCCTGTCCCTCCTACACGGCCAGAAGGGTAACCAGGCAGGATACCAGCAAGGGCGCATGCTGTCCCATGGCTGTGGGCAACGCCCTTATGGACATGTACAAGGAAATGCAGGAGGAGCTGAAGCAGAAACGGGGAGAGGACACCGGAAAGCCTGTGAAAAAAGTCCCCAAGCCCAAGGCGGTCAGCAACGTGGCAAAAATGTACTGCCCGGAGTGCGGCGAGCCCCTGGTCTTTGAGGAGGGCTGCAACATCTGCAAGAGCTGCGGATGGAGCAAGTGCCTGTAAAATACAAGTGCGGTAATATTTGAGCAATAGCCATAAAAGCAGAAGGGAAATCCGCCCTTCTGCTTTGTGGTATACGCCGGTTTATGAGAGGATGGTAGGAGGAACAATGGGGAAAGTAGTTAAGGAAACGATACATGCGAAAGGTATTGATATTGGCATCTAAACAACAAATTTTGAAAATGAGTTCATTTCTTTAACGGATATTGCGAAATATCGCAATGAAGATGATCCAAGATTTGTGATTCAAAACTGGATGCGTAACCGAAATACCATTGAATTTTTAGGTGTATGGGAGGAGTTGCATAATCCGAGTTTTAACCGTGTGCAATTCGAGGCGGTTAAAAATGAAGCAGGGTTAAATAGGTTTGTGATGACGCCAACAAAGTGGATTGCACAGATGAATGCAATCGGTATTACTTCAAAAGCAGGACGTTATGGCGGCACCTATGACCATAGCGATATTGCCATGTCTTTTGCAACGTGGATTTCACCGGAATTCCAGTTATATATTATGGCAATATAATGAAATTGCTTCGGCAGTTAGCAGTACAGCAGCTACAGACATTGGAGATGGTAAGCATAAATAATCTGCCTCAATTAAAGGAGTAACCGCAAAAAACCATTGACAATATCGATATTCGATAATATAATATAGCCAGAAATATCGATATTCGACAATCATAGCCAGCGATAACGTAACCGAAGAAAGAAGGGAGGCATCCACCCAATGCCCAGGGCAAAATTTCAAACTTTGACGGAACAAATGTATTACATCCTGTTATGTCTGAAGGAGGAGTGCTGCGGGATGGACATCATGGAGAAAGTCCGCATTATGACAGCCCAGCGGGTCTGTGTTGAATCCAGAACCCTCTACAATCTCCTGGAACAATTTCTCGCCTCCGGCATGATACGGGAGACCCGGGTGGAGGGACGCCGCCGCAGCTAGATTCTCGCGGAGCGGGGGAAGGAAGCGCTGGAAAATGAGTATCATCGCCTGCTTGCCCAGGTGGAGGACTACCGCCGCAGCTTCGGAAATCCAAGAAAAGAAGGGAGATTCTTATGAAAAATAGAAAACGCCGCCTGGAAGCCTTTTCTCTTTATGACCACACAGGAATCGAGCGCCACCTGGAGCGGATGGCAGAGAGAGGCTGGCTTCTGGAAAAAATGTCGAGTTTCGGCTGGATTTACCGGGCCATAGAGCCCCAAAGCCTGAAATTTACCGTGAACTACTATCCGGCTGCCTCGGAGTTTGACCCGGAACCCTCCGAAAAGCAGCAGACTTATTGGGATTTCTGCCGCCAGGACGGCTGGAAGCTGGCGGCAGCCTCGGCGCAGATGCAGGTATTTTACAGTGAGCAGGAGAAGCCTTACCCCATTGACACAGACCCTCTCCTGCAGCTGCAGAGCGTGCGCAAAACCATGAAAAAGGGATACCTGCCCGTATACCTGATCCTGCTGTTGCTGGGCGTTATGCAGGCGGTCATTTTCTGGGGGAATCTCTGGATGGATCCGGCGCGGATTCTCTCCAGCAGTACCTCCCTCTACAACGGGGTGGCTTTTACTCTTCTAATCCTATTAAGCGCTGCGGAGATCGGCGGATATTTCTGTTGGTACCGGAAGGCGAAAGCGGCGGCGAAGCTGACCGGAAGCTTCCTTGAGACCAGAGGCCACAGCCGCCTGCAGAAGGTCATCCTTCTTCTGTTTGCGGCGGCCTTCCTTCTGTGGATTTTGTCCCTGGCCGGGGAGCTGGAAATGTGGGTAGCGCTGTTCGGGATCGTCACGATGGCCTTCTACAACCTGTGCAGGGACGGGATCCTGCGAGAGTTTACCGGGGATCAAAACGCGTCCCTGCTGGGGTATCATGTGGTGGAGGAGGACGCCTCCCTCTGGAGCGCAAACCAGGTATATCAGTATTACAGCGACGGTTTCCCTATGTCCCGGTATCTGCTGTGCTACGACAGTCATCTGGTGGAAATCAGTTTTAACTGGGAGCCTACACAGGAGCAGATCGCCCAGGCCGGAAGCATTTTAGGGCAAGTGTCGGAAGCATGATAAAGAAAGTGCCGGAAACACGATAAAGCAAGTGCGGTAAGAAATGAAAGAAAGTGCCGGAAATATTTCAAAACAAATGCCGGAAAAGCTTGAAAGATAATACGGGCATGAGATATGATAAAAGTGGAGGTCAAAAGGCATACTATGAAAAGAGACATCGATTTAGCGGAAATTTCCGACGGAAAATTATATACCTTGAACGATATGGTCAAAGCGGACTGCCAGGACTGCGCCGGGTGCTCGGACTGCTGTCACGGCATGGGAGCGTCCATCGTTTTAGACCCCATGGACGTATACCGGCTGTGTCTGGGAACCGGACTGCCTGTGGCGGAGCTTTTGCAGAGCCGGCTGGAACTGAATGTGGTGGACGGCATTGTGCTGCCAAACCTGAAGCTTAACGGGAAGGAGGAAGCCTGCCCTTTCCTGAATGAGAAAGGGCGCTGCTCCATACACCCGTACCGGCCGGGAATCTGCCGGCTGTTTCCCCTGGGGCGGATTTACGAAGACGGAGGCGTGAAATACTTTTTACAGGTTCATGAGTGCAGCAGGAAGGAACGCGCCAAGGTGAAGGTAAAAAAGTGGATTGACGTGGCCGAGAGCAGGAAATATGAGCAGTTTATTGTGGACTGGCACTACTTTTTGCTGGCGGTACAGGAACGGATACAGCAGCGCCAGCAGGAGGAATATGAAAAAAAGGCCAATATGCAGATTCTGACGGCATTTTATCTGACGCCCTACAATCTGGCGGAGGATTTTTACAGCCAGTTTTACGGGAGATTGCAGGAGACGGAAAATCATCTTCTGTAGAGATTTACATAATTTTGGAATGCTGGTCTGGAACAGGAGGAGACAGTGAGAGAAATAGAAAACGGTCAGAAGCCGGACAATGAAGACTTAACGCCCCAGGAGCTGGCGGAAAAAAGCATACGGAAAAAATTTCACCGTGCCCTTTTTACACCCTTCGCAAAAGCCATCAACCAATATGAGCTTTTAAAGGAGGGGGACCGGGTGGCGGTCTGTATCTCCGGAGGCAAGGACTCCATGCTGATGGCAAAGCTGTTTCAGGAACTTCTGCGCCACCGGAAATTCCACTTTGAACTGGTCTTTCTGGTGATGGACCCGGGATACAGGGAGGCCAACCGCCGGCAGATCGAGACCAATGCGGCGCGGCTGGGGATACCGGTTACCATTTTTGAATCGGACATTTTCAACTCGGTTTTTCATGTGGAAAAATCCCCCTGTTATCTCTGTGCCAGAATGCGCCGGGGTTATCTGTACAGCAAGGCCAGGGAACTGGGGTGTAATAAAATTGCCCTGGGCCATCACTATGATGATGTGATCGAGACCATCCTTATGGGCATGCTCTACGGCGGCCAGGTGCAGACCATGATGCCCAAGCTTCACAGTACCAACTTTCCGGGGATGGAGCTGATCCGCCCCATGTACCTGATTCGGGAGGCGGACATCAAGCACTGGCGGGATTACAACAGTTTGACATTCCTGCAATGCGCCTGCCGTTTTACGGAACAGTCGGAGTTCAGCAACGAGGACGGCAGCAACCTCTCCAAGCGGCAGGAGGTGAAGGAGCTGATCGGCCGCTTAAAGGAGATAAATCCCTTTGTGGAGGGAAATATCTTCAAGAGTGTGGAGAACGTGAATTTAAGCACCGTCATTGCCTACAAGAAGGATGGCGTAAGACATCATTTCCTGGAGGAATATGATAAGGAAAAGACGGAGGGCGATAAGGAAGAGCCGGTGGACATCCAGTAGAATAGCAGGATAAGGCTATAGCCTGGCCTGCCGCCGTCCATCACTTGCCGCCGTTTTCCCATTCGTCCGGTGATACGATGGGAGGAACGGTTTTGCGGCGCTCATCGCCGTTTCCCCATCAGTCCGGCGCTCCTGGTCTTGGCTATCACCTCTTTGCGCAGCAGCCACAGGCAGATCAGGTTGGGCAGGGCCATCAGGGCGTTCAGGAGGTCGGAGAGGCCCCAGACCAGGTCCAGGGACATGACCGCCCCCAGATAAATAAAAATAAGATACAGGAGCTGGTACGTCTTCATCCCCCGCTCTCCCGCCAGGAAGCGGACGCCGCACTCCCCGTAATAGCACCAGCCCAAAATGGTGGCGAAGGAGAACAGTACCAGGGACAGGGACAGCATTTCCTCCCCCAGAAAGGGAAGCTGGCCGAAGGCCACAAAGCAGAGGGAGTCCATGGAGACATTTTCGTAGGCGCCCGGGTTTTTCAGGATACTGCTGATGATCACAAGGCCTGTGACGGCGCAGAGCACCACGGTATCCCAGAAAGGTCCTGTCATGGTAATAAGGCTCTGGGCGGCGGGGGAGTCGCTTTTAGAGGAGGCGGCTGCCATGGGGAAGGAGCCAAGGCCCGCCTCGTTGGTAAAAAGGCCCCGGGAGATGCCGATGCGGATGCCAAGAAGAACGGCCGTTCCGGCCATCCCGCCCACCAGGGACCGGGAGGAAAAGGCGGAGCGGAAAATGAGGCTCACCGCATCTGCAAGGAAGGCGCGGTTTAAGACCAGCAGCCAGAAGCAGCCCACCAGGTAGAACAGGCTCATAAAGGGCACAAAAAAGGTGCAGATTTTGGAGATCTGCCGGATACCGCCCAGGATGACAAAGCCTGCCAGCACCATGGCCACCAGGCCGATGAGGCTGGGGGAGACAGGAAGGTGCCGGGTGATGGCGTTGCTGATGGACTGGGCCTGGACGCTGCTGCCCACACCGAGAGAGGCCAGTACCGCCGCTACGGCAAACAAACAGGCCAGGCCGGGCTTGCGCAGCACATCCCGCAGCACATACATGGGTCCGCCCACATATCCTCCCTGGGAAGATTTTTTCTGATGGAGCAGGGACAGGAGACACTCGCCGTAACAGGTGGCGATGCCCAGGACCCCGGTGATCCAGCACCAGAATACGGCCCCTGGCCCGCCGATGGCGATGGCTGTGGAAATGCCGATGATATTTCCGGCGCCGATGGTGGCCGCCAGAGCAGTGGCCAGGGCAGCGAAGGGCGAAACTCCCCCGGAGCCGTCCTTTGGCTTTGCGAAGCTGAGACGGATTCCTCGAAAGGTCCATTTTTGGATAAAGCCCAGCCGGAAAGTAAAGTAAAGGTGGGTTCCCAGAAGCAAAATCAGCATGGGAAAGCTCCAGACCAGCCGGGAGAGATCGTCACATAGTTTTATAAAGAAAGTCATAGGCCGTCCGATAGATGGTATTAGTGAAGAATATGCATGGGCGGAGGCGGATATGCCGGAAAACGACGTTTTCTATAAGTGAGCAGAGAAAATGCCCAAAAGCCATGCCAAAGAATGGGAATCGGACTGTATGTCACGAAATCCGGGCGTGGCCCATGTCTGCGGTCATGATTTCCATACGGCGGCCCTTTTGGGAGCGGCCCATATCTTAAGCCGGAACCGGGAAAGTCTCACAGGGAACGCGATTTTGCTGTTTCAGCCGGCGGAGGAAACCACCTCCGGCGCCGGAAAAATCATGGAGACAGAGGCCTTTCAAAGCCTTGGTATTGATATGATTTTCGGCCTGCACAACCGCCCGGAGGTGACCACCGGTAAGGTAGTGGTGCAGCCGGGCCCCATGATGTCCGCAAAGAAAAATTTCGTGCTGCGGATAAAGGGCCTGGGCGGTCACGGCTCCATGCCCCACAAGTGCATTGATCCTATCGTCTGTGCCGCCGCCATGATACAGTCCCTTCAGACCATCGTCAGCCGGAATACCTCACCCCAGGAGACACTGGTTTTGTCCATCGGTTCCATCCATGGAGGAAGCTGTGAGAATCTGGTGGTGGATTTGGTGGAGATGACCGGAAGTATGCGGTATTTTACCCCGGAGGGCGGAGGACGGGCGGCAGAGCGCCTGGAAAAAATCGTGGAGGCCACGGCGGAGGCCTATGAGTGTCACGCGGAGCTTGTCTACCAGGAGCAGATTCCCGCAGTGATAAATTCCGGTGAAATGTATGAGATTGCCCGCCGTGCAGCCGTGGAAGCTATGGGAGAGGCTGCCATTCTTCAGACACCGCCCAGCGTAGCTTCGGAGGACTTTGCCCTGTTCATGCAGGAGATTCCGGGCTTTTTCTACTGGCTGGGCGTGGGACGGGAGGGGGAACCCTGCTATTCCTGGCACAACGCAAGGTTTCATACGGACGACGACGCGTTAAAATACGGAGCGTCATTGTTGGCCTGGTCCGTGGTGGAGGGCCAGAGGGCGTAAAGCTGGGCTGGTCCGTGGTGGAGGGCCAGAGGATAAGCGGACGGCCGGTCCCGTACCGTCTGGCAGAGCGCTTTGCTGAGCGGGAGCCGGTTTATTTTTTCGCCTCCGGCAGCGTGATTCGAAGAAAACGTCTGAGCAGTTCCTTGCCGCGAAAGGGAATCAGCGGATACAGGTAGCTCTGCCCGGACAGGGTACGGTTGGTGACGAGGGCCAGCAAGGTGAGAATCACCCCGATACCCAGACCCCACACATCGAAAAGCCCGGTGAGGATCAGCATCAGAAGCCGCAGGAATTTCAGGGCGTAGCTTAACTCAAAGCTGGCCTGGGAGTAATTGGCAATGGCCACAAAAGCCATGTACAGCATGGTTTGGGAATTGAACCATCCGGAGCTGACGGTAAAATCCCCCAGCACAATGCCCGCCACCACGCTCAAAGGAGTGCTGAGCATGCTGGGCGTATTTAAGGAAGCCAGCCGCAGGCCGTCAATGGCGAATTCCAGAATCAGCAGCTGGATCACCAGGGGTACGTGAATTTCCTCCGTGATCACCAGAAAGGAGAGCCCGGCGGGAATCCACTCCGGATGGCTCATCAG
Source organism: uncultured Lachnospiraceae bacterium (assembly GCA_944381535.1). GTDB lineage: Bacteria > Bacillota > Clostridia > Lachnospirales > Lachnospiraceae > 14-2. Next base: position 12,109 of record CALWLN010000025.1, on the reverse strand, counting down.
CAGTAGCCACAGGGGCGTCAGAAACAAGGCCACCAGATTGATGACCATCCGGGTCAGCCTGAGATAAGTGCCGGTCAGGGGTGGAAAATAGTAATCGTCCGCCTCCTCGGTAATTTCAAAAAGGGTGGTGGGCAGGATCATGGCCGAGGGGGAATTGTCGATGAGGACCACAATGCTTCCCTCCAGAATGGAAGCCGCCGCCGTGTCCGGCCGCTCCGTGTATTTGAACTTGGGAAAAGGATTCCACCAGTTTTTCCGAAACAATGTCTCCGCCAGGCTCTCCGTGTTCATAGTCAGGGCGTCCACCCGAATTCCGGAAAGCTTGTCCTGCACCTTTTTCAAAAACGCCTGGTCCACCCGATCCTTCCGGTAGGAAAGCACAATATCGGTATGGGAGCTCTCGCCAATGGAAGTGATCTCCATGATCAGATCCGGGTGCCGGATGCGCCGGCGAATCAGCGCCGTGTTAAACACAATGGTTTCCACAAAGCCATCCTTGGAGCCCCGAAGCACTTTATCCTTATCCGGTTCCTCCACGCCGCGGGCCGGATAGGTGCGAAAGTCAATGCCCAAAGCCTTCTCATATCCGTCCACAAGCAGCATAGGAACGCCCGACAATAGCTGCGTCACGATCTGCTCTCGGTCCGCAAGTAAGTCCACCTCTCCGTAGGGAAGCAGGGCTTTGGAAAATGTTTCCGGATCCTTTGGCATGTCTGCCGACTTGATTCCGTAGAAAAATTCCATCAGCTTTTCCAGGATCTCATCCTTGTTCAGACCGTCGATCAGGTAGAGGCAGGCTTCTCTGCCTCCGATGGTAATTACCCGGTAAATCAAGTCAAAATTCTCTTCCACATGTAACAATTCATTCAATGCCCGTGTATTTTCCCGGATATCACTGCTGATTATTCTATGCATTTTACGCCCTCCTGACAATTCCCCGTTATTTTTCCCAAATCGTGGGGAAATATGTTAAAAATTTATCCGATTTTGGTATGTTCGAATAACCTGGAAAATGATATAATAAAATTTTGAAGATTACATCTGGAGGGATTACATTGGTAACCATTTTAACGAAGCTTTTTATAAAAAACAGCGACCAGACGTCCGACGCAAAAGTCCGCCAGGCTTATGGCATATTATGCGGGGCTGTGGGCATATGCTTAAACATCCTTTTGTTCCTTGGAAAATTTCTGGCGGGAACCATAAGCAACTCCATCTCCATCACGGCCGACGCCTTCAACAACCTGTCGGACGCCGGCTCCTCCTTCGTGACTCTTGTGGGGTTTAAGTTAGCCGGAGCCAAGCCGGATATCGGACATCCCTTTGGCCACGGACGGATGGAGTATTTGTCGGGGTTGGTGGTTTCCGGCGCCATCATCATCATGGCCTTTGAACTGGTAAAAACTTCTTTGGAAAAAATTATACATCCCCAGGAGGTAGAATACAGCGGGCTGGCCCTGGTCATACTGGCAGTATCCATATGTGTCAAGCTGTACATGTGCAGTTATAACCGCCGGATTGGCAGGAAGTTGGACTCGGCGGCCATGCGGGCCACGGCCATGGACAGCTTAAGCGACAGTATCGCCACCTTTGTGGTTCTGATAGCGGCCATTGTGGCAAAATACACCGGTTGGATGATAGACGGCTACTGTGGTGTGCTGGTAGGCCTGTTCATCTTTTACGCAGGTATCAGCGCGGCTAGAGAGACCATCAATCCGCTGCTGGGACAGCCGCCGGAGCCGGAATACGTATCCCAGATTGAAAGCCTGGTGATGAGTCATAAGGAGGTCTGCGGAATTCATGACTTAATTGTCCACGATTATGGTCCCGGCCGGAGAATGATTTCCCTTCATGCCGAGGTCCCTGCGGAGGGAGATATCATAAAGCTCCATGACGCCGTGGACAATATTGAGGGGGAGCTGCGCCGGAAGCTGCACTGTGACGCAGTGATACATATGGACCCCATTGTAACCTCTGACGAAGGAATTTTGCGGCTCAAAGAGCAGGTGGCCGATATTGTACGGGGCATTGATAAGGCAATCACCATTCATGACTTCCGGGCTGTGACGGGGCCCACTCACACCAACCTGATATTTGATGTGGTAGTCCCCTTCCAGTTTTATCTGGAGGACGACGCGCTGGTCAGAGCCATTCAGGAACAGGTGTGGCAGAAGCTGGGCCAAAATCATTTCTGTGTGATTCAGGTGGATAAGGCCTATGTGGGCGGCGAAAAACACCGGAAAAATGTATAGTTTTCCTGTCAAAACTTGTATTCTTTCGTAGAGAATTAACAGACTTGGAAAAACCATCTTGCAAAAGAGCGGCTTTTGTTGTATATTTTAGGCGTTATGAAGAAGATACTGTTTGTTGGCGTATCGATAAGATGAGAAAGTGAGATAGTATGAGCGAAAAGAAAATTATTGTTTCAAATGTGGAGAAAGAGCACAAGAACCCCATCGCGGAATTGGTTCAGGTAGCCTGCCAGTTTGACAGCGAGATCACTCTGGTCAGCCAGGAAAAACGTATCAATGCCAAGAGCATTATGGGAATCATGGCATTTAACCCCAGCAAGGGTATGTCCGTCAATATCGTAGCCAATGGACGGGATGAAAAGGAAGCAATCACAGCCATGGAGCGGTTCCTGGTCTGTCAATAAAACCATATGCTATACAGAATGTGAAAAAGACGGGTGAAGAGCGTTTGCTTTTAGCCCGTCTTTTTCATAGGAAAATTTGTTTTCCATGCAGCCGGCCAGGCGGCGTACAGTCGGTAACCTTCCGCATTCCGTTAAGGGTGTGCCAGCCGGAAAATTCCTACTGCTGCTCTGCCTTATATTTCTTCACCAGTCTCTCGATTCGGTCGTAGGGATCCAGCAGATCGCTGATGGAGGCGTCATGGTTCAGCGTATCGATAATATAAGCGATATACTTACTCATATCGCAGTTGATATAGTAATCTCTGCTCAAAAGCTCCGGGGTTTGATAGGTCAGATTGGTGGTCACCACCTTGTAAATCAAACCTTCCGCCACGGCCTTGTCAAACTTTTCCAGACCATTGGTGAACAAGCCGAAGGTAGCCACCACAAAAATCCGGTTGGCCTTGCGCTTCTTGAGCTCGGTAGCCACGTCGATCATGCTGTCGCCGGAGGAAATCATGTCGTCGATGATGATTACGTCCTTGCCCTCCACGGAGGAGCCCAGGAACTCATGTGCCACGATGGGGTTTCTGCCGTTTACAATCTTACTGTAATCCCGGCGCTTGTAGAACATGCCCATGTCAAGACCCAGCACGTTGGCCAGATAGACCGCCCGGTTGGCACCGCCCTCGTCGGGGTTGATGATCATCATGTGATCGCTGTCAATCTTTAAATCCTTCACGTTCCTTAAGATACCCTTAATGAACTGGTAAGCCGGCTGAACCGTCTCGAAGCCCTTTAAGGGAATGGCGTTCTGTACCCGGGGGTCGTGGGCGTCAAAGGTGATGATGTTGCTCACTCCCATGTTCACAAGCTCCTGCAGCGCCAGGGCGCAGTCTAAGGATTCCCGGCCGGTGCGCTTGTGCTGACGGCTTTCATAAAGGAAGGGCATGATAACCGTAATTCTTTTGGCCTTGCCCCCCACGGCGGCAATGACGCGCTTCAAATCCTGAAAATTGTCGTCGGGAGACATGTGATTCTTATGCCCGCTGACGGTGTAGGTCAGGCTGTAGTTGGTCACATCCACCATGATAAACAAATCGTATCCGCGGACGGACTCTTTGATGAGCCCCTTGGCCTCGCCGGTGCCGAACCGGGGGACTTGGGCGCAGATACGGTAGGTATCTCGCTGATAGCCCATAAAGGCGATGTTGTCCTCGTGCTCGTGCTCTCTGGTGTAGCGCCATTTGACCAGATACTGGTCCACCTTTTCCCCGATTTCCGTGCAGCTGTTCAAAGCTACCAGTCCCAGGGCTCCCACGGGGATTGTTTCCAAGTTTCTTTCATCGTGCAGCATTTAAATTTCCTCCATATGTAGTTCTTGATTATTTAAATGGATAAAACAACTATCCATCGGGTGCGAAACACGCCAACTGATTATAGCATTTCATGGACAGGCTGGCAATAAGAAAAATAATTTCAGCGTCCTTCAGCCATTAGCCGCTCCGTTGATTTTTTTCAAAATACGGATGTCGGAGCCGATAAGCTTTATCATGGTATAATTGCTGGTGACTCTGGAGAAGGTGCGCTCCGAATAAAGCTCCGCCAGCTGCGGAATATTCAAATTCGTGGAGATAATGGTGGATTTCCGTCGTAAAAGCCTCTCGTTCAAACATAAAAACAACTGGGAGGTGGTAAAAGAATTGGAAAATTCCGTGCCAAGGTCGTCAATGATCAATAAATCGCAGTCGAAAAGATTCTGATAATCCCCGCTCTGCTCTCCGCCCTTATCCCGGCGGAAGGTTGTCTTCTCGAGGACAGCGAACAGCTGGGCGGCGGTAAAATAAATGACCGAGTGGCCGCTGTCTAAAAGTTCCCGGGCTACGCAGTTGGACAAAAAGGTCTTACCCACACCGGTGTCCCCATAGATGAGCAGATTGTGAAAGGAGCTGTCAAACTCCTGAATAAAGGTCTTACACTGAGCCACTGCGTCCGCGGCCGCCTGGTAAGGGGAGCGTCCGCCCATGGCAGGGTCCGCCTCCCTGGAATAATAGTCAAAGGAGAAGGTATCAAAATTTTCCTCCGCCAGAATTCCTTTCAGATTGGACTGGGTATAGACCAGGTCTATGGCGGCCTGCTTGAAGCAGTGGCATTTTTCCGCCCCGATATAGCCGGTATCCTTACAGTCAGAGCAGGTGTAGGGGGGCTCGAAATAATCCGCAGGGTACCCAAGCTCCGCCAGCAGCCGGGCCTTTTCCTCCATAAGCGTCGCCAGCTCCCCTTTTAAGCGGGGCAGCGCTTCCTCATCGCCGTCCAGCATAAGCTTCGCCCTGGAGACCGCCGTGGAGGCGATGGCGTCCTCCAGCTCCTTTAAGCGGGGGGAACGGCTGTAGGCCTCCTTAAGCCGCTGGGCCGTGGTATGCCGGTTCTGAATCTGACGGGCCTCATACCGGCGCATGATGGCGTCATATTGTGCGTTGGTTAAGGACATGATACCCTCCTGAGGTTATCGTTGATTTAAAAGCTGTTGTTCCAGCTTGTCGTAGTCGTAGGTACGCTGTGAAAAATTGTTGAACCGGTTGCCGGAGGCTGCCCGGTTCTGGGCTGCGGCCGAAGGCTTGGCCTTCTGGAACTGGGCGTCCACGCCGGCGATATCGGAAAGCTTCTTGACCTCCTGCTTGTGCCAGCGGGTCAGGATGCGGTCCGTGTACTCAAAGCTGGGCTGGTGTACGGCGGCGATGGTCCGGCGGCAGGCCTCTCCGATGATGTCCGAAGAAAAGCCGAATTCCTTGTGCCATTTGTCAATGTAGGCGGTCTCCGCGGGAACCAGGTTCCGTCCGCTGATTCCAAGGGCTCGCATTACGGAAAAATGAAGCTGGCCAAAGGAGGCGGAGGCCCGCTTGGCCTGCTCCACCGTGGTGATACCCTCGGCCTGCCAGCCTAAGGCCACCTTGTCCATGTAGCGCAGGCTGGTGTGGCCCTTGCCGATACAGTACTCAATGAGATATTCAATCAAATCCGTTGAAAAAGCAAGCTGGTCGTACCAGAACAGAATCGTGTTGATATCCGTGGGGGTCAGAGGGCGCTTTAAGTAATGCTCCGTCACGAATAAGAGCTCGCTCACATCATTTTTCTCCTGAAAAGCCGCAAGCTGGGCGGCGGTATAGCTGACCCTGGCCGGCTGCTGACTGCCGGCGCCGGAGGACCCGGCAGAGGAATCCGCTGCTTTTGCGTAGTCGTTTCCGGCAGAAGAATGTGCCGTATCGGAGGTTCCGTTTCCGGCCGAGGATTCCGCCGTATCGGAGGTTCCGCTTCCGGCAGAGGAATCCGCTGCGTCCAGAAAACGAATGCCGGACAGCTTCTTATCCTTATCGTACTCCAATTCAAGCAGCTTCATTTTCTCCCAATATTTCAGGGCGCGCTGCACGTCCTTCTCGGTGTGCTCGAACTTGTCCGCGGCGCCGGACAGAGAAAAATTACGGTCCGGGGAGTTCATGCACCGAAGAAGATACAAATATATCTTTACATACTCGCCGTTGGCGGCTGTCATGTAGTTGTCAATAAACTGGTTGGGAACATAGGTGGCAGACGTATCTCTGCTGTTATGTAAAGTGATTCCCGCCATGGACTTTGCACCTCTCTTTTTTTATTCCACAGGAAATCCCTTTCCATGAAATAAAAGTACTCCGTCTGGAGTTCTTACATACACAGTGTAGCACAGAAAATACAAAAAGAGAAGTGAAAAATTTTTGTGAACCCCGGAAAAAACAAGGGACAAATAAAGTCGAAAAAATGTGGATAATGTGGATAACTTGTGGAAAAAAGTTATGCAAACAACCAGAAATCCACTTATACGCCGTGAAAATAAAGAAAAAGTAAAATTTCTGTAAAAAAGATTATGTAAACGAAAAATCCACATTTTCATGGTGGAAATTGTCCCCATGAAAATGTGGATAATGTGGATAACTACTGTCCCAGGAGGTGTTCCCCTACTTGTAGGATGTCTCCGGCCCCCATAGTTATCAACAAGTCGCCGTTCATACATTTTTCCAATAAAAAATTTTCGATTTCGTCGAAGGAGGGGAAATAATAACATTCCGTTCCCAGTTTTTTCAGTTCCCGAAGCAGATCCAGGGAGGAAATACCGCAGGTATTCTGCTCTCTGGCCGCGTAAATGTCCGCCAGCACCACGATGTCCGCCGCGGACAGGGCCTGGGCAAATTCCGTAAGAAAGGCCTTGGTCCGGGTATAGGTGTGGGGCTGGAATACACAGATGGTGCGCTTCTTCGGATAGTTGGCGGCCGCGCTTAGGGTGGCGGCAATCTCCGTGGGATGGTGGGCGTAATCGTCGATGATGGTGATACCCTTAAGAGAGCCCTTGTATTCAAAACGCCGCGCCGTGCCCCCGAAATCAGCTAACGCGGCGGCAACGGAGGCAAAGGAAATACCCATTTCCGTGGCCAGGGCAGCGGCAGCCACGGCGTTTAATACATTGTGTATGCCGGGAACCTGTAACGTGATGGTGCCCAGTACTTCCTTTTTGTGTATCAATGTAAAATTCGCGCAGCCTTGTGCATGAAATCGGACATCATCCGCATAATATTCATTGGAGGATGTAAGGCCGTAAGTAATGGTTCTGCCCGAAATTCCCTGGGTAATTTCCTGGTAATTTTCAATTTCACCGTTGATAATGACGGCGCCGTTTGCGGGGACCTTGTGGGCAAAGGCAGAAAAAGAGCGGCGGATTTCCCCGAGATTTTTGAAAAAATCCAGATGGTCCTCCTCTATATTCAGAATGAGCGCGTACCGGGGATTGAAATGAAGAAAGCTGTTGGTGTATTCACAGGCCTCCGTCAGAAATACCTGGGAGTTCCCCACACGAATGTTGCCGCCGATGGATTTTAAAATACCGCCCACGGAAACGGTGGGGTCGGTATGGGCCTCCATGAGAATATGGGCAATCATGGAGGTGGTGGTAGTCTTGCCGTGGGTTCCCGCGACGCCGATGGAATCCTGATAGTTATCCATGATCTGACCCAGCAGCTCCGCGCGGGTCAGGGTGGGGATGTTTTGGGCGATGGCCTCCTTAAGCTCCGGGTTGTCGGGATGAATGGCGGCCGTGTAGACCACAAGCTGTATGCCATCCTTAATATTGACGCCGGATTGTCCGTAGGCGATGTCTGCCCCCAGGTCCTGCAGCTTTCTTGTGAGCGCGGACTCCCTGGCGTCGGAGCCGGAGATGACAAAGCCCTCTTTTAGGAGAATTTCGGCCAGGCCGCTCATGCTGATACCGCCGATGCCGATGAAATGAATGTGTATGGGATTTTGAAAGTCTATTTTATACATAATTTTTACCGTCCATTCTATAATGACACTGTTTCCTTCCGTTTTTCATAGTCATATCCATTTTATAACAACCGCTTTGGATAGTCAACAAGAGGATAAGGAAGGGGAAAAATGGGGGTTATTCCCAAATACAGGGGTCTGGTTTCTGTAAAATGGAGGAAAAGATTGTGTAAAACGACGAAAAAATATATGATATCAATAATTAATTGTTAAAAATGTGTACTATTTTACCGGTTTGTGGTATAATACAAATTACAAACAGTAAGGACGAGAGGTGATTGACTTGATTCGTAAAGAAATGATTGCCATGCTTTTAGCTGGCGGACAAGGAAGCCGCCTGGGGGTACTGACCTCCAGCGTAGCGAAACCAGCAGTATCCTTCGGAGGGAAATATCGTATCATAGACTTTCCCTTAAGCAACTGCATTAACTCCGGCATTGATACCGTGGGTGTTTTGACACAGTATCAGCCCCTTCGGCTGAATACCCATATCGGAATCGGCATTCCATGGGATCTGGACCGGAACCAGGGCGGAGTTACGGTACTCCCGCCTTATGAGAGCAGTACCAACAGCGAATGGTATACCGGAACGGCCAATGCTATTTATCAGAATCTGAACTATATGGAGAGTTACAACCCAGAGTATGTTCTGATTCTCTCCGGAGACCACATTTACAAGATGGATTACGAGTTGATGCTGGACTTCCATAAGCAGAACAACGCGGATGTGACCATTGCGGCCATGCCGGTTCCCATGGAGGAGGCCAGTCGGTTCGGCATTGTCATCACGGACGAGGAGAAGCGTATCACGGAGTTCGAGGAGAAGCCGGAGCACCCCCACAGCAATCTGGCCTCCATGGGTATCTACATTTTCAGCTGGAAGGTGTTAAAGGATGCCTTGATCGCTCTGTCCGACCAGAACGGATGTGACTTCGGCAAGCACATTATTCCCTACTGTCATAACAGAGGGCAGCGGCTGTTTGCCTATGAGTACAACGGATACTGGAAGGATGTGGGAACTCTGGGGTCCTATTGGGAAGCCAATATGGAACTGGTGGATCTGGTTCCCGAATTCAATCTGTACGAGGAATTCTGGAAGATTTATACCAACAATGAGATTATTACGCCTCAGTACATTTCCCCGGATTCGGCCATTGACCGGAGTATCATCGGCGCGGGGACGGAGGTCTACGGAGAGGTGCACGGCTCTGTGGTGGGCGCCGGCGTCGTCATCGGCAAGGGTTCGGTGGTGCGGGATTCCATCATCATGAAGGGGACCGTGATCGGAGAAAATGTGACCATTGACAAATCCATCATAGCGGAGGAATGCCGGATCGGCAACAACTGTCAGCTGGGCGTGGGGGAAGAAGCGCCAAACAAGCTGAATGCGGAGATCTACTCCTACGGACTTGTCACCATCGGGGAGAAGTCTGTCATACCCGCCGGAGTGAAAATCGGTAAAAACACCGCGATATCAGGCGAGACCCGGCCGGAGGATTACCCGGAGGGCGTTCTGGCCAGCGGCGACTATATTATTAAGGCAGGTGACAGACTATGAAAGCGATCGGAATTATTTTAGCAGGCGGCAACAATAACAGAATGCAGGAATTGTCCAAAAAGCGGGCCATTGCGGCCATGCCCGTGGCTGGCAGCTTCCGCTGTATTGATTTTGCGTTGAGCAATATGAGTAACTCCCACGTACAGAAGGTGGCGGTGTTGACCCAGTACAACGCCAGAAGCTTAAACGAGCACCTAAGCTCCTCCAAGTGGTGGGATTTCGGTAGAAAACAGGGGGGCTTATACACCTTTACTCCCACGGTGACGGCCGACAACAGCTGGTGGTACCGGGGGACGGCGGACGCTATGTATCAGAATCTGACCTTTTTAAAGAGAAGCCATGAGCCCTATGTGATCATTGTGGGCGGGGACTGTGTCTACAAGCTGGATTACAACAAGGTTCTGGATTATCATATCGAGAAGAAGGCGGACATCACCGTGGTCTGCAAGGACATGCCGGCCACAGAGGACGTGAGCCGCTTCGGCGTGGTGAAGATGAACGAGGATTCCCGGATCGTGGAGTTTGAGGAGAAGCCCATGGTGGCCCAGTCCAACACCATTTCCACGGGAATCTATGTGATCCGCAGAAGGCAGCTGATCGAGCTTCTGGAGCAATGCGCCCTGGAGGAACGCTATGATTTTGTGAAGGATATCTTAATCCGCTACAAGAACATGAAGCGCATTTACGGCTACAAGATGAACACCTATTGGAGCAACATTTCCACGGTGGAGTCCTACTATAAGACCAATATGGACTTTCTAAAGGCGGACGTGCGCAAGTTTTTCGCAGAGGAACCCACCATTTATTCCAAGGCGGAGGATCTGCCTCCGGCCAAGTACAACGTGGGCTCGGATGTGAGAAACAGCTTGGTTGCCAGCGGCTGTATCATCAACAGCAAGGTGGAGAACTCCATTCTGTTCCGGAAAGTGTTTGTGGGCAAGAACTGCGTCATCAAGAATTCCATCATTCTCAATGATGTGTACATTGGGGACAACACCCATATTGAAAACTGTATCGTTGAGAGCCGGGATACTTTGAAGGCCAACACCTATTTCAGCGGCGGTGACGGAATCAAGGTTGTCTACGAGCAAAATGAAAGATATGTGATTTAGGGGACAGCAGGAACGAAGGACAGAAAGGGGAAGTACCATGCAGATAACGGATGTACGCGTGAGAAAGGTTGAAAAAGAAGGAAAAATGAAGGCGGTGGTTTCCATCACCATCGACGATGAATTTGTGGTACATGACATCAAGGTGATTGAGGGGGATAAAGGGATGTTTATCGCGATGCCCAGCCGGAAGGCGTCCGACGGGGAATACCGGGATATCGCCCATCCCATCAACTCCACCACCCGGGAGCGGATCCAGCAGCTGGTGCTGGAGAAGTACCGGGAAGCGGAAGCTGCGGAAGAACAGGGTTTGTAAACAGGGGGATTTTGAGGGAGACTGCCCGGCCGGGAAGGCTTGGGCAGTCTCTTTGCGCTTTGAAAAGGTGTTGTATTATCTGTGGCGTATCATGTATAATACAAGATAACAGGGAACGTAATACATCCGAGATGATGGAAGGGAGTCGATAACATGGATTTAACTACATTAAATTCGATTCTTACAATAGGAGAAACCGTAGCAGTAGAATTTAAACGTTGCGGTAGCGGTCTTGAATCAGATACGTATGAGAGTGTCTGCGCTTTTCTGAATCGTTTCGGAGGAGATATTTTCATGGGTGTGCTGGATGACGGAACTGTTGTGGGGGTGGCTGAAAAGGCTGCTCCGGATATGGTAAAGAATTTTATCAGCGTAATTAGCAATCCGGCAGTCTTTTTTTCGACGATTTATCTGCACCGGAAATTATGAAGGATGAAGCCGGACCAACTGATGGACTTTGCCCGGAAGCATTTACCCGATAAATTTTTCCTTGAGGGTGATATGAACGTGAGCCTAAGAAGTATTCTTGCCCGTGAAATGCTCGGCAATACACTTATGCACCGTGAATTTACAAGCACCTATGCGGCGAAATTCGTCATTGAGAAAGATAGGATGTATGTGGAAAATGCAAATCGCGCAACAAGGGAAGGAGTCATTACACCGGAAAATTTGGAACCAAATCCCAAGAATCCGATTATAGCGGCTTTCTTTCGGAATATTGGCAGAGCGGATCGGCTTGGGTCCGGCGTGCGAAATTTGTTTAAGTACAGTAAATATTATTCGGGGGAAGAGCCAAAGTTTACAGAGGGTGATATATTCCGCATTGTAGTTCCGTTGGATGATAATTACTCATTTGATTTTGAAATGGATGAGACCAAACCTGCGACTGATGAGACTAAACCTGCGACTGATGAGACTAAACTTGAACTAAGTGAAGAAGAAAAAAGAATCTTGTTTGTAATCAAGGAAAATTCGTTGACGAAATTGGCCCCCAGCCGTGAAGGCTGAGGGTGGCTCTTGAGGGCGTAAATTTTTCTGTGTCTAGGAGGGGAAAATCCTTCTGATTTGAATCAGATATGTAGCTTTTGATGTCGATTTAAGATATCGTAGTTATGTCGAAATTTCTTTCCTGATTATAGTATTAC
>CALWLN010000024.1 GCA_944381535.1 uncultured Lachnospiraceae bacterium | reverse complement strand
ACCAGTAAATGGGCCAGTACAGCTCCTGCTGGTCATAGGTGCCCGAGCTTGTCATTTCCAGGGTGATCCGCTCTGAGTTCAGATTGGAGGTATCGCTTACATAGAGCCAGATGTGAAGACCGCCCTCCGCATAGGCTGACAGATCCACCGGCCTATTGAGCTTTACCTGTAAGCGCACTTGTCTACTGCCCGTGGATTGGAAGGCTCCGCTCCCCTCCTGGTACTCGCCCTGGCCGTCGGCGATCGCAAAGGTATTTCCTCCCGCTGACACCGTCATTCCGCTTGTGGTATCGCAGGTAAGAAGGACTCCCGGAACCGGCTGCTGTTTCTCAATATGAACTGCCCGGACGTCATCTAACATCGTGGTGATTTCCCCGCTGTTTCTCGCATAGATACGTAAGAAGTTCAAGGCTTTTAAATCCGGATTACCGGTTACGGACGCGCTGTCAAATTCCAGGGACAGCTCATTCCAGCCGGTTTTCAATCCCATAACAGTCCACTGATATTCATCCGCATCATACCTTCCGCCGCTTCCCAGCTCGATATTCACCGCCGAGGCGAGCCTTGATACGTCGCTTACATACAGCCACAGATGAATGCCGCCCTCTGCATAGCTTGAAACATCCACAAGCTCCGTCATCCGGACCTGCCACCATACGATGCTGGTGCCTGTGCTCTTGAATGCTCCCGTCCCCTCCTTCACCTCGCCGGAGGCCTGTGTGACACCAAAGCTTGGTTGCGACGTCACAACCAATCCCTCTGTGGTATCACAATTTAATATCATCCCATCCGCCGGAACAATCGTCAAAGGAGGAAGCATACGCATTCCATCCAATATCACCAGAAGATTCTCATCACAGTCCAGGCCGAAAATTCTCATGAAATTGATATTTTTTAAATCCACGCCATCTTTCGTCTCCGTCGCCATGGACATATTCAGAGACACTTCATTCCAGCCGGTTTTCAGATCTTCTCCCGGTAATTTCCAACTGATCTCATTCTTATCATAGGTGCCGCTGCTGGTCAGTTCCACAAAAATATTTCCGTTTCTTACATAGGAAACGTCATTGATATATACCCAGAAGGAAAGTCGGCCGTTGGCGTATCCGGAGATATCCGCCGGCTTTAAATTCGCCATGACCCATACCTGTTTGGGATTGGAGACAATGACTCCGCCTATGCCCTCTTTATATTCCCCTGGCATATCGGAAAAGGAAAGGGTCCCGTTTGAGGACAGCCCCGCCAGCGAATCGAAATCTATAAGATATCCCGGTTTGGTTGAGGCGGTTTCACCACTGCCAACAGCCTCCAGGGACATTCCCTCCGTATCCGTGGCATACACACAATCAAAAATCACATTCAGGCCCATCTTTCCACCGGGTGTATAGATACGGTAAAAATTAATGGCGGACAAATCCGGCTCACCGGTCAACGACGCGTCCTCCATGCCAAGATAAAGCTCATTCCAGCCTGCCTGTAAAATGGATGGCGGGATGGCCCAGCACAACTCATCCCTGTCGCTGGTACCGGCGCTTGTAAGCTCAAAATACAGCATGTTGGAGAGATACTTAGGGTCATTTACATAGAGGGAGATATGAACGCTTCCCTCTTCATACCCGGAAATATCCACACTCTTAAAATACCCGTAGGTTGGGGCAGTGCTTAACAGGCTCGCGGTCTCCAGGGCGCCCGTTCCCTGCACATATTCTCCCTGCTTTCTTGTCACGCTGGCGTTTGCGAGCGTTCCGAAATAACTCTCCTCGTCGCAATCCATGATCATGACGCCCACATCCGAATAATCGGCCAGACGCTCCGCCTCACTCTGGTAGAAGGTAAATTCGAAGGCATCATTCTCCGGCTCCGTCTGCACCTCCACCTGGTTCTGCGGCTCATTGACGACGGACCCCTTCTTGAGGGCCGCGCCCACGGCCACAGCCGCAGCCACAACCACAACAAAGGCAGCCGTTCCAATCCCTATCAGCTTTTTATATCTCGCTAACCCTTCTTTCATCGCAATTCATCTCCTTTATTTTACAGAAAGGTCCTCTGTCATCCTCTAAAATTTTTCCTCGGTTCTCTCGCCCACCTCATTTATGGCGATCCGGTTATATAGTCTGATTTCCCCATCTGCCAATTCATAGGAATAACCGTTGTAACGCATCATGTTGATACCCACAAGACTTCCGCCATCCACATAGATCTGCGGCGAGGTACTTCCGATATTATCGCTTCCGATATTGTTCACCATTGTATTTTCAGAGTTGTTGCTGGTAATAAGCGTCTTACAGCCATAGGCAAAGGTGTTATAGATGACCTGTTCCTCGGCATTCTCTACGATGATATAATCGCATTCCTCGCGCAGCACCGTGTCGATCAGCGCCTCGAACATTTCCCGTTCCGAAATCCAGTCCGTAAGGCCCGGCGTAGCCGTTCTCACCAGGACCGTACCATTTTGCAGGGATTTATTCATAATGCCCCCCGTTCCGCCGAGATAGCAGGCATTATAATAACAGCAGGTAACCAGTCCCTCAATATAGTGATAATCACAATTTCTAAAATCAACCCCGTAAGCGGAACCGGAAATCATACAATTTACAACATAAACCCTTGCGGCGGTACCACGCACCGTGTAGGTGGAATTGATATCCTCGCTTTTAGGGCTGTTCTCCGGATAAATGATACGGATTCCATTAAGACCGGCGCTCTCTCCCGCAAGCGTGATAAATGCCTGCTCCTCCGTTGTGCTGGCCGCGTCGTCCCCGTAATAGCAGAGGAATATGGTTCCGTTGCTGAACCCATTCATGTCACGGTTTTCAACGGCAGAGCTGCCCCGAAGTTCCACGCTGCCCGGGACTGTGACAGGGGTTTGAAAGCGATATACTCCGCCCGGAACATAAACGACGCCGCCGCCCATCTCCCCCATTTCGTCCAGAAGACGCTGCAAGTCGGGACCTGCGTCGGTAAACAGGCCATCCGGCAGATCTGCCACCAGCAGATTGGCGGCCGGCCTCTCGTAGGAGGCCTCATAATCGATGCTGTATGCGCTAAGATCCGTCTCGTCAATGATGACGGAACCCTCGTCTGCCTCTGTAATCTCCCCCTCCACTTCAACGTCGCACAGCTTTATTTTCCCTTCTGTGTTATTTACAATTCCGCCTTCTATCCGACTTTTTGCCAAAACCGCGCCCCAGCGTGAATCCAGCCCGTCAACCACCATTCCCTGCTCACAGTTTGTAACGGATACCTCATACAGAGAACCGGCGAATTCAATTCTTGTGCCGGGCACCACATGTATGCCGATCATACAGCCATCTACGGAAATATCACTGAATTCCGTCCACTCCAAATCGCCAAGCATCAGTCCCGTGGTATACTGCTTCGTATAGGCGTCCAACATACTTGCCGGAGCCGCGTTCATACAGTCCGCAGCCGCTTCTTTCCAGTATTTATTGCTCACGGTAAACTCCTTCACTGTTCCCACATCCGATGAATTTGCCGCTTTCAAGCCGCAATACAGGAATGTGCCTTTGACGTTGTCCACCTGCAGCATTTCATGGGATTTTGTGGCAGAAGTACCAATCCCGCGGTAGCCATTGATGACAGTAACATTTTTTACCGTCACAAGGGAATAATTGGGACCTTCTCCGTTAATGTAAAAGGTATACGGATACGGCCGGATGCAGTCCAGTGTCTGAAGCGGATAATAAACGGTCAGTCCTATCACGCCGCCACAGCCGCCCAAATCGAAAGCCCCTGCCCGTTCCGAATCCTCCGACTCCATCCACACGCTGATAATCGTACCGTATCCCGTTCCAACCTCCGGGTCCTGCCAGTCGCCGCGCAGGGTAACGTAAGGCGGAACATAAATAGTATCCGATATTGCATAATTTCCGGCGGGCAGATATACGGTTCCGCCCCCTGCATCATAGCAGTCGTACAGCGCCTGCTGAATTCCCTGTGTACTGTCCGTCATACCGGTGGGATCTACCGCGTACCCCATCTCGGTCGGAATATAATCGGCGATCACCACATCCTCTGTCTCATAGAGTGTCTCCACAAGCTGTGGATTGCTTTCTCCTGTAGCAGTGCTGTCCAGCACCTTGCCTCTCGGGTCCGTAAGCTCCTTGTATTCCGGAACGGATTCCTCGCCCTCCGTCCCGATTTCCTGCGCCGTTCCCGGTTCCTCCTCACTGCTCTGCCCTGTGTCCTCCCACACAGTTTCCCCGTCCGTTCCACCCGTGTCCGGACTGTTGCAGGCACCAAAGCCGAGCACAATAACACTTATCAGTATACATGCCATAGCTTTTTTCATCCTTTTTCCTCCTTATCCTTATGGGTAGTGTCAAGTTTACTACCCTATTTTTGTTTCTAAACCTTTATTTTTCGGGAGTTTCAAATAAAAAGAGCATTGACCTCCCTTTTCTGGTATAATGTCAATCGCCAAACCAACCTTATACAAAAGGAGACAATGCTCATGGACATTA
>CALWLN010000023.1 GCA_944381535.1 uncultured Lachnospiraceae bacterium | reverse complement strand
TGTTTACAGAACCAGAAGGATTTTTAGGTTTTGTCTGGAGGTCGCCCTGGATGGCACATTTGTTACCGCAGACACGCTTCCGCTCAAATCAAGACGCAACGGTACTAGGCTCGCCGCCCGTAATCGGCCGGTTCGCCAAGTGCCGGCGTCTTTCCATGGTCTGCTTATAACAAATGTGCCATCCAGGGCTACGTTCCAGTCAAAAGCAAAAAATCAAATCTCTTGTGAAAACAGCTTTATCAGTTGTATATCTCCCCACCCCGTGAGAAGTAACTGAAGAACTTCTGGCAAAGTAAAAAATAAAAAAAGAGTCTTGCCAGCGTCGCCTAGGAATGGTACAATAAATAATCATAGGATTCGCGAAGCGGTTCCTATAAAAAACAAAAAGTTGCCTGGAGAGATGGAGCAGGGTTTTTGTATGGCAGAAATGCCATATAAGAATCATGCTCTTTTTTCTTGCAAAGGAGGGTCAAAGGAATGCGGAAGTATATCATGGCGCTGGACGCCGGAACCACCAGCAACCGCTGTATTTTATTTAACGAGAAGGGAGAGATGGTAAGCGTCGCCCAGAAGGAATTTACCCAGTATTTCCCTAAGCCGGGCTGGGTGGAGCATGACGCGGGTGAAATCTGGTCCACACAGCTTGGGGTAGCGGTGGAGGCCATGCAGAAGGCCGGGGCTACGGCGGCGGATATTGCGGCCATCGGTATCACGAACCAGCGGGAGACCACTATCGTCTGGGATAAAGAGACCGGGGAGCCGGTGTATCATGCCATCGTCTGGCAGTGCCGGAGAACCTCGGAATACTGCGATTCTCTGAAGGAGAAGGGACTGACGGAGGTGTACCGGAAGAAGACCGGCCTGGTGATAGACGCCTATTTCTCCGGGACAAAATTAAAATGGATTCTGGACAACGTGGCGGGGGTCCGGGAGCGGGCAGAGCGGGGTGAGCTGCTCTTTGGAACCGTGGAGACCTGGCTGATCTGGAAGATGACCAGGGGAAAGGTCCATGTGACGGATTATTCCAATGCCTCCCGGACCATGCTGTTTAACATCAACGACTTGTGCTGGGACAGGGAGATTCTGGCGGAACTGAATATTCCGGAATGTATGCTTCCAACACCCATGCCCTCCAGTCAGGTATACGGTATGG
Source organism: uncultured Lachnospiraceae bacterium (assembly GCA_944381535.1). Lineage (GTDB taxonomy): Bacteria > Bacillota > Clostridia > Lachnospirales > Lachnospiraceae > 14-2. The sequence goes on along the minus strand of CALWLN010000023.1, from coordinate 12,753 downwards.
CTGATAAAGCATTTTTCGGCGGGGAGATTCCCATTGCGGGGGCGGCCGGAGACCAGCAGGCGGCGTTGTTTGGGCAGACCTGTTTTTCGCCGGGGGAAGCCAAGAATACATATGGAACTGGGTGCTTTCTTCTGATGAATACCGGAGAGAAGCCGGTGTTTTCCAAAAATGGTCTGGTGACCACCATTGCATGGGGCCTGGACGGAAAAGTGACCTATGCCCTGGAGGGTTCCATTTTCGTGGCGGGAGCGGCCATTCAATGGCTCAGGGACGAGCTTCGGATGATTGATTCCGCCGCGGATTCCGAATATATGGCAAAGAAGGTGCCGGATACCAACGGCTGTTATGTGGTTCCGGCCTTCACCGGGCTTGGAGCCCCTTACTGGGACCAGTACGCCAGAGGAACCATTGTGGGGCTGACCCGGGGTGTCAATAAATATCACATTATCCGGGCAACCCTGGATTCCCTGGCTTACCAGACCAATGATGTGCTCTGCGCCATGCGGGCGGACTCGGGCATTGAGCTGGCTTCCCTGAAAGTGGATGGCGGCGCCAGCGCCAACAATTTCCTGATGCAGACCCAGGCGGACATCATTAACGCCCCTGTCAACCGGCCAAAATGTGTGGAGACCACGGCTATGGGCGCAGCCTATCTGGCGGGACTGGCGGTGGGTTACTGGGCGGACAAGGAGGACGTGGTGAAAAACTGGGCTGTGGACGCCAGCTTTATGCCCTCCATCAGCGAGGAAGAGCGGGAGCGCCGTATTAAGGGATGGAATAAAGCCGTAAAATATGCCTTTGACTGGGCAAGAGAGGAATAGAGGGTGACTGAGGATGAAATATGACGTGATTATCATCGGAGCAGGTGTGACCGGCAGCGCCGTGGCCCGGGAGTTGTCCCGGTACCGGTTGAAGGTGGCGGTGCTGGAAAAGGAGGAGGACGTGTGCAGCGAGACCTCCAAGGCCAACAGCGGCATTGCCCATGCGGGCTTTGACGCGGAATGTGGCACGCTGATGGCGAAGCTGAATGTGGAGGGAAATCAGATGATGGAAGCGCTATCGAAGGAACTTGATTTTCCCTTCCGGCGAAACGGTTCCCTTGTGCTGTGCTTTTCCCAGGAGGACCGTCCAAAGCTTCAATCCCTTTACGACAGGGGCGTGAAAAACGGCGTTCAGGAGCTGCGTATTTTGGAGCGGGAGGAGGTACGGGCCATGGAGCCAAACATTTCCGACGAGGTGGTGGCGGCCTTGTATGCCCCCACCGGCGGTATTGTATGCCCCTTCGGTCTCACCATTGCCCTGGCGGAGAATGCCTGCGTCAATGGCGTAGAATTTTATTTTAATACTCAGGTGACGGATATTCGAAGGGAGGGCGAAGGCTTCAAGGTCTTTGCGGGCGAAGAAGCTTATGAGACCCGTTTTGTGGTCAACGCCGCAGGTGTATACGCAGATGTGTTCCATAATATGGTCAGCGCCAATAAGATACATATCACACCGAGAAAGGGCGAATATTGCCTTCTGGATAAGACTACGGGTGAATTTGTGAGCCATACCATATTTCAGCTTCCCGGCAAATACGGGAAGGGCGTGCTGGTGACGCCCACGGTCCATGGCAATACCCTGGTGGGGCCCACTGCCTATGACATTGAGGAAAAGGAAGGGACCAACACCACCCAGGCGGGACTTTCGGAGGTTCGGGAAAAGGCCGCCCGCAGCGTAAAGAACCTTCCCATGAACCAGGTCATTACCTCCTTCGCCGGGCTGCGGGCCCACGAGGACGGTGGAGAATTCATTATCGGCGAGCCGGAGGATGCCAGGGGCTTTATCGACTGCGCCGGAATCGAGTCCCCGGGCCTTACCAGCGCCCCCGCCGTGGGAAAAATGGTAGCCGGTATCATCTCGGAACAGTTGAATCCGGAAATAAATCCGAATTTTAACGGTACCAGAAAAGGAATTTTAAATCCCGCAGCCCTCTCCAGGGAGGAACGGGCTGCGCTCATCAAGGAAAAGCCTGCCTACGGAACCATTGTCTGCCGCTGCGAAATGATTACCGAGGGGGAAATCATTGACGCGGTGACACGGCCTCTGGGGGCGAAATCCCTAGACGGCGTGAAGCGCAGAACCCGGGCGGGGATGGGCAGATGTCAATCCGGCTTCTGCTCTCCCAGGACCATGGAAATCATTGCCAGGGAGAGAAACATTCCCATGGAGCAGGTGACGAAATCCGGCGGAGGTTCCAACATCATTATGGGAACCAACAAAGACAGGCTGTAGGAGGCAGAGTATATGAAGCAGTATGATATTGTAATTATCGGCGGGGGCCCGGCCGGTCTGGCGGCGGCTCTGGAGGCAAAAAAGAGCGGCGCGGAAGATATTCTGATTCTGGAGCGTGACCGGGAGCTCGGCGGCATTTTAAATCAGTGTATACACAATGGTTTCGGACTTCACACCTTCAAGGAGGAGCTGACCGGGCCGGAGTACGCGGCGCGTTTTATCGGGCAGGTGGAACAGGAGCGGATAGAGTATCTTTTAAATACCATGGTGATGGACATTTCCCCGGAAAAAGTGGTGACGGCCATGAACCGGGAGGAGGGCCTCTTTGAGATACAGGCCAGGGCTGTGATTCTGGCCATGGGCTGCCGGGAGCGCTCCCGGGGAGCCCTGAACATTCCCGGCTACCGTCCGGCGGGGATATTTTCCGCAGGGACGGCCCAGCGGCTGGTGAATATGGAAGGATTTCTGCCAGGTCGTGAGGTGGTCATTCTGGGGTCCGGCGACATCGGCCTGATCATGGCCCGGCGCATGACCTTGGAGGGGGCCAAAGTGAAGGTGGTGGCAGAACTTTTGCCCTACTCCGGCGGGTTGAAGCGGAACATTGTCCAGTGTCTTAACGATTATGGGATTCCGCTGAAATTAAGTCATACGGTGGTGGATATTCAGGGCAGGGACCGGGTGAGCGGTGTGACCCTGGCAAAAGTGGATGAGAACCGCAAGCCAATTCCGGGGACGGAGGAATTTTATTCCTGCGACACCCTGCTGCTCTCCTGCGGTCTGATTCCGGAAAATGAGCTGTCCCGGGGGATGGGGGTGGTGATGAATCCCGTCACCTCCGGCCCTGTGGTCAATGAAAGTCTGGAGACCAATATCCCCGGCGTCTTTGCCTGCGGAAATGTGCTTCATGTCCATGATCTGGTGGATTTCGTCTCCCAGGAGGCGGCCAGCGCCGGACGCCATGCGGCGGCTTATGTGGCGGCGGAGAAGAGGACACAAGTCGGTACTGAACCAGGGCAACAGAGCGGCAGCAGCATTACAATTAAGCCCCAGGGCGGTGTGCGCTACACCGTTCCGTCCACCATACGCCCACAGCGGATGGAGGAGGAGCAGATTCTTCGCTTCCGTGTGGGGGATGTGTACAAGAACTGTTATATTTCCATGTATTTGAACGGGGAACGCCTGGCACACCGGAAACGCCCGGTGATGGCGCCCGGGGAGATGGAGGAGCTGAAGCTGAAAAAGGAACAGCTTCTTGACTGTCCGGCCGGTTCGGAGCTGATTGTGACCATTGAGGAGGCATAGAGTATGGAAAACAGAGAATTGATTTGTATCGGATGTCCTATGGGGTGCATGATGACCGTGACCCTGGAGGATGGCCGGGTGACGGCGGTGACTGGAAATACCTGTAAGCGTGGGGACGATTATGCCAGAAAAGAAGTGACCAACCCAACCAGGATCGTCACCAGCAGCGTCCTGGTTGAGGGCGGCGAATTGCCGGTGGTCTCAGTGAAAACCAGGGAAGACATTCCAAAAGGGAAAATCCCGGAGACCATGGAGGCCCTGAAGGCGGTTTGCGTGCAGGCTCCCGTACATATCGGGGATGTGGTGCTTATAAATGTGGCGGGAACCGGGGTGGACATGGTAGCTACCAAGAACGTCCAGGCAGCCGCCGGCCGGTAGAGTAAAGCAGGCGGCGGAAATCACGCATCCGCCGCCAGTTCCCGACGCCGCAGGTGCTTGTTGATGATCAGCAGATAAACAATGGTGGTCACCGTAGAGCAGATAATATCCGCCAGCGGTTCCGCGTAAAACGTATACTTTGCGGCAAACAGCGCCGGCAGCAGCAGGGTGTAGGCCACAAAGCTCATCTTCCGAAAAAGCGACAGGCTTAAGGAAGCCTTACAGCACCCAAGGGCGGTAAGGCCGTCCACAAGCACGTATTGAAAGCTTAAGGGAATCACCGCCAGGGTGAAAACCTGTATGCCCCAGACGGACAGTTCCACCAGAACCGCGTCCCGGGTAAACAAATACACAAAATATTGAGGCAGTACCCGGGAAACAAGAAACATCACCGTGGTGAAGGCAAGACAGAGAAGCAGGATATATTTTTCTGCTTCTTTGATTCGTTTGGAGTTTTTGGCGCCGTAGTTAAAGCTGATCAAAGCCTGGGTTCCCCCGCTGATTCCCAGCATGGGCCCGGTGATCAGCAGCATGTAGCTCTGGACAATGGTGGCGCAGGAGATCAGGAGATCTCCCTCCTTGGGCCCGCCGTGGAACTGTAGGACGCTGTTTAACACGATCAAAATGATGTTGTCGGTGGCGAGAATCAAAAAAGGGGAAAAGCCCAGGGCCAGTATCCGCCGGATAACGGAAAAATCATAGCCGCCCAGGGAAAGCCGCACCGGCACCCGCCTGCTTCTTAAGAAACCCAGCACAAAGGCGAAGCTGCAAAACTGGGCAATCACCGTGGCGATGGCGGCTCCGGCCACATCCAGGTGAAAAACGAAGATGAAAACGGGGTCCAGAATAATATTTACCACCGCGCCGATGAGGGTACTGGCCATTCCGATGGTGGCAAAGCCCTGGCAGGTGATAAAATAATTCAGCCCGATGGCCATAAGGGCAAAAAAGGTGCCGGCCGTGTAAATGGTCAGATAGGTGTTGGCATAGGGCATGGTAACGCTGCTTGCCCCAAACCACAGCAGTAATTTTTCCTTCAGCAGCAGAAAGACCACGGTCAGAATGGCGGAAAAAACGGTCAGCACCAGAAAGCTGTTTGCCAGGATCTGCTTCGCCTTCTGTTCCTTCTTTTCTCCCAGCTTCATGGCCATAAAAATAGAGCCGCCAAGGCCCACCAGGGTGCCGAAGGAGGACAGCAGGTTCACGATGGGCCCGCAGACGCCCACGCCTGCCAGAGCCAGATCCCCGATTTCCTTGATATTTCCGATGTACATCCGGTCTATAATGCTGTACAGTACGTTGACGAACTGCGCCACCATGGCGGGAACCGCCAGCCGGAGTACCAGTGCCGGAACGGAATCCTTTCCTAAATCATTTTGCGTTTTCATATTTTCCACTTCTTTCGTCCGAAAATAATCCTCATCTACTATAGCAAAAAGTTCCACAAAAGAGAAGAGTTTTTTGTTGTTATCCCGTAAAAATTATGGTATCGTTATAAGGCAGAGGAGGTTATTGGCACATGAAGAAAAAACGGATACGGATTGTATTTTTGACAATAGGGCTGCTTGCTATGTTGTTAGCGGCCGGCTGTGGCAGAAGAAGTAAGGAATCCCTGGAAAATGAGCTGGCTTATCGTCAGCTTGGAATCAATAAAATGAACGAGGGTGATTACGAGGGAGCCGTTGAAATGTTCCAGAACGCATTGGACCAGTCGCTGGCTGTCATAGAAGATCTGGAGATTGACATCTGCTACTACAAGGCGGTGGCTCAGTACAAGGGCGGAGATGTGGAGGGGGCTTTTGCGACCTATAACGCTCTCATTGAGTATGATAAGAAAAATGCCGACGCCCTCTATTTGCGGGGAACCCTGTATCTGCAGGAGGGAGACAGCGAAAACGCCTTGAAGGATTATGAGGGCGCTCTTGAACAGGATACGAGAAACATAGCTCTCTACAACAAAATTGCGGAGAATCTGAATGGCGCTGGTCTGACGGAAGACGCAGGGGAAATTTTAAACCAGGCCCTTGCGGTGGAGGAAAGGGACGCGGCCGACTACCGTGAAAAGGGCTATACTTATTATCTGTTGGGGCAATATGACAGCGCCCGCACATATCTGGACAGGGCCATCGAACAGAAAGATACGGAAGCTGTTTTTTACCTTGCCAAGGTGTGCGAGGCCCAGGGGGATACCGAGGAAGCCAATCAGCTATATGAGACCTATGTGGAAAGTCATAGCGACGACACGGAGACTTTGAATGCCCTGGGGCTTGCCAGATTGAGCGAGGGCAGCTACGACCAGGCATTAACCTTCTTCCAGAAGGCGCTGGAGCAGGAGAGCCCGGTCAATGAGCAGGAGCTGCGTCGGAATGAGATTATTGCTCTGGAGTATTTGCAGGATTTTGCCCAGGCAAAAGAGAAAATGGAGACCTATCTTGCAGATTATCCCGACGATGAAGCGGCAGTGCGGGAATATGAATTTTTGCAGAGTCGATAAAGTTGGCGCCCGCATGAACACCACCCACAGAAAGCAGGCGAGTAATATGAATTTTCCGGAGCCATTAATAATAGGAAATGGCAGATTTCTTAGGCGTTTCTGACAAATTGACCGTCTCATGCTACGTTGAGGCGGTCAAAATTTTTGCAAAAAAATGAACCTGCGGCAGCCTTTGCGTGTATCTGTATATAGAAAAGGAGATATCCGATTGCCAGTTGGCAGTCAGGAGGAGAGGGGGTTCGGTCCAAGCTTGCTCAATCAATATATTCAACAGTACGGGAAACGGCTCTATGGCCTGTGCCTCCACCTGTGCGTGAATCCCTGGGAGGCCGACGACCTTTACCAGGAAACCTGGCTGAAGGCCCTGAAAAATATTGCGCGCTATGACCGGCGGCGGGAGTTTGAACCCTGGCTGACAAAGATTTGCGTAAACACCTACCGCAACACTCTGCGGCGTGTGGCCCGAAGTCCCATTTTCAATCAATTTCCAAACACGGAGGCAAAGGAAGCCTGTTTTACAAATTTGCAGGCCAAAGAGAACCCTGATTACAGTTCGCTGTACGAGGCTATTGGACAGTTACCGGAAAAGTTGCGGGTGACGGTGATCCTATTTTATTTTCGGGACATGGAGCTTGCTTCGGTGGCGGATATCCTGGGGATTCCCCAAGGAACCGTGAAATCCAGGCTGCACAAAGCGCGAAAACGATTAAAGGAGGCGTTAGCAGATGAGACAGATTTACAATTTTGAAGAGAAGAATCCTCCGGTGCTCAATGAAGCAATGTTAAGGAGCATGGCGAAAAAAAGACGGGTTAGGAGACAGACCACGGTGCTGGCGCTGGCCGGTATCCTTATGCAGTTTTGTCTCTTGCTGGCAGCATTTCCACTGTATGGTCTAAGTCCCGTTCTGGCGGCGGCAGCTATTGTATACAGTTGTGGAGCTGTGGCGGGTGCAGGGGTGATTGCGCTGGTCTATGTGAAGAAAAGGAGGGCGTATACATGTATTTTTCATTTATAATTTTGATATATCTTATGATTCTTCTGGTTGTCCCGGTTCTTGTGGGTGTTTATGTATACCGGGACGCAAAAAGGTGCGGTATGAACGCGGCGCTGTGGACACTGATCGCCGTGCTGGCCCCCATGCTCATTGGTTTTATCATCTATCTGATCGTTCGTGGCGGCTACTCGGATCTGATGTGTCCAAGGTGCGGAACCGCCGTAACCGAGCAGTATGTGGTCTGCCCTAAATGCGGCGTTAGACTGCGGCCCACCTGCCCCCACTGTAAAATGCCGGTGGAGCCGGGGTGGAAGGTCTGCCCCCGCTGCGCGGCGGAGCTTTCGGGAAGCTATGAGGATATCGCAACGCCTGTGCAGAGAAAGGATAGAACTCTGGGAAAGATCTTGCTGCTGGTGATTTTGATCCCGGTTCTCTTGATTCTTTTCGCGATTGTGGGAGGTATCGCTTATGGCAGGCTCAGCAGCACGGAAACCGGCTCCAGCAGCGCCATGGTTTGTTATCAGCCGGAGGAATATCTGAAAGAGCAGGCCGCTTCGGAGCATTATGAGGAACTGAAGACCTGGATAGACGGCTGCGATGAGACCACCGGCAAGGCTTATGTCCTTCAGTATCAGACGGAGGATGGAGGAGAGAAGGTCACGGAATATCTGGTCTATTGGCCCGGAGAAGAGCAGAACATCGGAATGGACCTGGGAAATACCGGTATGTTACAAAATGATACCCTAGAGGTGAACTATGTCTGGAAACCGGGGGAGGATTATACGGGGCTGGAAGGCTACCGGCTCTGCGCCACCCGGTATCGTGGAAACAGTTACGCCGGCCTTTCCGTAACCCGCAACGGGGGCGAGATGGACTGGGAGGTTGTCAAGGTAGATTTCCCGGTGTATATTCCGGAGTGAGTGGAAGCTGTGCGGATGAAGAACGATATTTTGCAGAAAGGATTAAGGCACTTTGTTGATTGGGGCGGCTTGGGTCTGGCTGTAAAATGCGAATGACAATCGTGAAAGCGGTGGCAGTCGATATTGACTATCACTGCTTTTTATTTTCGGAAAAGAGAAAAAGACTTCCTTAATAATCCATAGAAATAATTTATAGAGCAAACTTCATAAAAACAGCCGGAATTTAAAGGGGGTTGTTTTGTGACATGCGCCGAAATTTCACGCAAAAAGAAAATGCTCGTTCCCAACACCGGAAAAACGTGGTATTTTAAAAATAAATACATCAGTGTTTCTCTTAACTTATAGTTTTGATTCGGCTTTGGTTCCATTTTTTACTAAATCTTTTATATTCCCCAAAAAACAATTTCGTCTGCACGATGTCCTCGATGGCTGTGTGCATTGAAAAATCAGATGAGAGAGGAATGCCTATGGAGAAAGAGAGAAAAGAGCGTTTGGAAGGACCAGAAGTTTCTCAAAAAGTAGGAAATTCAAAAAATGCAGTAGAAAAAATTCCGGAAATCAGCTATAATGATAATAGAATTCATGAAGCGATTTTCGAAAAAAATGAAAATGGGAACCGGATTCCCGAAGCAATCCCTGCCAATCAGAATCAGAGGAAGAGTTATCTCTCCAATGTGCTGGACGTAGCCGGACATAAGGCCCGCTATGACGCGGAGGTCAAGAAGATCCTCAGCGATAAAACGATACTGGCGTGGATTTTGAAATTCACGGTCAGAGAATTTGAAGATTCGGGCATAGAAGAAATCCGGGATTCCATCGAAGGGGAACCGGAGGTTTCTACCGTTCCGGTCTATCCGGGCATGAGACGGGAGAATATCACCGGACTGGCGACGGAGGATAAGGTTCCCAATGAAGGGGAGGTTACATACGACATCCGGTTTTATGCCATAACCCCTGGGGGAAGCCGTATAAAGCTGCTTATCAATGTGGAGGCACAGAAGGAATACTATCCGGGGTATGATTTGGTAACACGGGCGATTTTCTATTGCGCGCGCATGCTATCCGCCCAGATGGACACGGAGTTTACCGGGCAGGACTACGATGGCGTGAAGAAGGTATACTCCATCTGGATCTGTATGGATGCCCCGGCCTATGCAGCCAATACCATCACAGAGTATCATTTACAGGAAAGCCCAAAATATGGTGCGTTCCGGGGGAAGGTGAGGTATGATTTGCTGTCGGCAGTGATGGTTTGTCTCGGAAGAGAGGGTTCGCGCCAGAAAGAAAAAGGGAAGCGAAACAGGAAGCAGGACGGCGGTTCCCAAGAAGGAACAAAGCTGCACCAGTTACTGTCAACGCTGCTGTCGGAAACTCTGACACCGAAGGAGAAAACAAAGGTGCTGGCGGAGGATTTTGATATTGCGGCAACCGTGGAGATAAAGGAGGATATGCGGAATATGTGTAATTTGAGTGATTTGATAGAGGAGCGTGGAATTAAGAAGGGAATGGAGCAGGGAATTGAACAGGGAGCAAAGGCTTTACTTGAGGCATACAAGGAACTCGGTCTTTCCCGGAAAGAAGCCCTGTGGAGAATGGAGGAAAAGCTTTCGCTTTCCAGAGAGGCAGCGGAGGCGTATATGAAGTTGTACTGGAAGTAATATTTGGGGCGGCCTGTTCTCCAAAAAGAACTTTATAATCAAAGTAAAATACTGCCAATGGGTTTCAGGGAAAACCTTCTGGCAGTATTTTTCTCATATCTCTTTGAGTACCATTTCGGTATATTCTGTCAGCTTCCGCATGATCAAATGCCAGTCATATTCCTGAATCGGGAAAATATCGTCTTTTTCCAACACCCTTTGTACAGGAAATGATATTCCTGTATTCCACTGAGAATTGTGAGGGATTACTTTACATTGAATCGTATCTAAAGCGTTGGCTATTGTGTCGTTTACCATTGCTTTATAACTTTTCAATGCCCAATCAGAACCGCCGCCATGTGAAATAATACCCACTGGTAGGTGATATACTTCGGATTGATATGTATTGTCCTTCCACCAATGTAAAAAGGTGATTTCCTCCATTTTTTCCAGCACCATGCTCAATTTTGCCGGAATAGGAGCATAGTGTGGTGAAACGAGGAAAAGGCCGTCTGACGCAAGCCGAAGGACTTCACGTTCGATGAAGCCGAAACTTTGCTGAAATACCTTAACTATGTCCGGTCAAATAAAGGTAAAACCAGTGAATCCCGTGTCATGTTTATAAATGAAGATCATGAAGCAATCTTGCTGCACAAGCCGCATCCGCAAAAAGAATTAAAAGTTTATCAGGTAAAACAACTGATAGAGACATTAGAACAGGAGGGACTCATATGAATAATACAATTCAATATAGGGATTATGTCGGAAGCGTTGAGTTTTCCGAAGAAGACGGAATTTTTTATGGTAAGGTCATGGGTATTCGCTCACTGATCTCCTATGAGGGAGAAAATGCAAAGGAGCTTATCAACGACTTCCACGCCGCTGTGGATGATTATCTGGCAATGTGTGAAGCTGAAGGGCGCAAACCGGAGGTTGCCTATAAAGGAAGCTTTAATATCCGCATTTCTCCTGAGCTTCATAAACGTCTAGTGATTTATACCACAGCGCATAATATTTCTCTGAACAGTTATATTGAAGAAACCCTGGAAAACTCCCCTGCTGCTCAGACAGTGTAAACATTTTCCATCGGGCAATAATAGGGCAAAAAGTCAGTCCCCCACATGCTCCCGGCAGGACTCCCGCACCACCAGCCTGCAGGGAAGCTGGACCTTCATGGCGGTCTCCGGCTCCAGCTTCAACATATGGTAAACCAGGCTGGCGCCGAAGCTCCCCATATCATAGGCCGGAGCGTGCATGGTGGTAAGCTTTGGGGTGGTAAAGGCAGAGAGAACCGTGTCGTCAAAGCCCAGGATGGAAACGTCTTCAGGGACCCTAAGGCCGGAATCCGACAACGCTTTCATGGCTCCCACCGCAATGGCGTCGCTGGCGGCAAACACAGCGGTGGGCAGGGTGCCGGCCTCGATCAGCCCCTTCATCATCCGGTAGCCGGATTCGATATCGAAAGTGTCCTCCAGGAGATAGGGCTCATAGACGAGCTTGTGTCTCCTGCAATATTTCACAAAATATTTCTTCCTGGTATCCGGAAAAAGCTGCCCTTCTTCCACGTATTCTTTCCCGCTTAAAAAGCCGATATGCTTATGGCCCAGTTCCTCCAGATATGTTAGGGCGTCGTAGACGGCCTGCTCAAAATCCAGGGTGATGGTGGAAATGTGGATGTCCGCCACGGGCATGTCCAGAAAAATAATATTTTTGGTAAGACCGGTGAAACGGCTGATCTCTCCCTTGCTGAATTTTCCCACGCAGACAATGCCGTCCACATGTTCCAGAGCGTCCATGTAATTTACATCCGTCTTGAAGGCCCGGACCACGGAAATGCAATTTTTTACGCAGAAATCCTCAATTCCCTGGCGAATGGACAGGTAGTAGCTGTCGTTTACTTCCTGCTGGGAGGAAAACCACTGGACGATGCCAAGAGAAAAGGCGGATTTGCCGGTATTGCCGGTCCGCTTCTGATAATTCAAAGCGCTGGCGGCGGCCAGAACCCTCTGGCGGGTCTCCAGGGAGACATTCAGGGTGGCGTCGTTATTTAAAATTCTAGAAACCGCGGCGGAAGATACGCCTGCCGCGGCTGCGATGTCTTTTAAGGTAGCCATAGGATTCTCCTTTTTGCAAAAAAACGGAAACATTAAATTCTATTAATAAAATGCTGTCGTTAGTATAAATCGAACGGCAGGCATTTGCCTTTGCGCGTCCGGTTAAGGTCAGTATACCAGAAGCCGGTAAAAAAGTAAAACTATTTTTACTAAAATTAAGTAAAAGATTACCGCAAATAGAATTGACTTTTTACTAAAACTCAAATATAATCAGAGTAAGGAGCCGTGCTGCGGCGGACAGGAAAAAATTCAAAAGAATGAGGAGCAGATATGTATCAGACAGAAGAACTGAAAAATCAACTAAACAGCGGGGCATTTGACAGCCGCTTAAAGGAAATCTATGTGGACGGGGAACTTCTTCCATACCAGAGAGCGCGCTACATGCGGGCCATACAGGAATTTGAGGCGTTATTCGGCCCAGGACCGGTGGAAATCTACAGCGCTCCGGGCAGAAGCGAGGTGGGCGGCAACCACACGGACCATCAGAGGGGAGAGGTGCTGGCGGCCTCCGTGAACCTGGACGCAGTGGCGGTGGCGCGAAGGACGGACGACAACCGGATTCAGATCCAGTCCGAGGGCTATCCCATGATCTGCGTGGAATTATCGGAATTAGAGCCCAATAAGCAGGAGGAGGGAACC
>CALWLN010000022.1 GCA_944381535.1 uncultured Lachnospiraceae bacterium | reverse complement strand
AAATTTCATACATGGGGCTGCTCTCCTGTTCCCAGCACAGGGCGCACTGGTTGCAGGAAATACAGATTTTTCCGGTAATCTCCTGCTGCATACGGCCCATCTCCTCGGCCCCGAACCGCTCCTTCTGATGGCTCATCTGAGAAAACATCCGGGACAGCCCGCCGAAGGATTCCGCGTAGGAGGCCAGCCGTTCGCCGTTTTCGGGAGCCTTCACCGTCCTGCGCCTGGTTTTTGTGGCAATCCCACGCCCCTCCAGAAAGCTGTGCAGCACCGGAACCGCCACCATAATAAAGGCAAATACAAAGACACTCTCCAGCATTCCCATCCACAGATTGCTGCGGCTTCGGATATCTAAAAGCTCCCCCGCCACCGTCAACACCAGGGAGGCAACGGCACAGATAGCCGCCCCCACATAGGTACGGCATCTTTTTACCGCCCACTCCGTAAGCTTTACCGCTGCCGCCGTCACCAGCAACACCATCCCGTATTTCGCCATGGACTGCACCGGCAGAAACAGCGCCATCCCAAATAAGGTAAAGATCAACAGCAGCGTCCGGTTGGTCTCCACCAGCAAAAGCGCCCCGAACAGCCCCGGAATCAGAGGGTAACAGCCCGCCACCGTCACCTGGGCCGACCCGATGGCCAAGCCAAAGAGCAGTAATTGTTTTAGTTTCTGTTTGTTCATTCTTTTATCCTCCCATTCTACCGGTTTCAAAACCGGCCTGGCAGAGGCTATTATAAAAAGAATTCACTAAAATGTTTGTCAAACCGGGGAAGTGTTTTGAAAAACTTTTAGACAAAAGCCGTGTCCCCTTGGGGATTCGAAGGGGATAAAGGGCGCTAAAGGATTTTAGGAGGTTTCAGATAAACCGTTTACATCAAGAATCCCGCAATACGAGATTCTCCTCGCCGGGCATTGCCAGACAACGAAAAATCTGTGGAGATACATCTTTTCCCGACGTCTCTTCCACAGACCTTCTAATTATTATCATTATCCGATTCCTTAAATACAATTTCATTGGAATATACCAGTCCCAGCTTCGTCTTGGCAATCTGCTCTATGTACTCGGGGGTGGTAACATATTCTTCATAGGACGCAATCTCCTCCTGCCGCTGCTGTTCGCTTTCCAGCTCCGCGGTCAGCTGCTCTTCCAGCGCCTTATAGTCCTTATTTTCTTCATGGAGGTGAAATATCCGCACCGACATGACAGCCAGCAAAAATAACACGATACAGGAAACGCAAAGCACCCCTGTCCGGTTCTGTCTGCGCTGTCTTCTCCGCCGCACTCTTCCGGCTCTGGCGGCTCTTGCCCGCCTCTGTTGATTTCTACGTTCTTCCATATACCAGTTCCTCTGATTCTCATCCCTACAGTTTACATAATCCAATTTTAACCGTTTTCCATAATTTTTTCAATCGTTTTTTGAAAAAACGCGCGATTTTTCTTAGGCAGCGGCCCGCAGCCCCCACCGGTCGCAGAAGCAGCCGCCCGATCCACACCAAAGGGCGGGTCAACAGATAGAATACTTTTTCCAGCACAAAAACGCTGCCCTTCACCACAAAAGGGCTTAAGGTGAAGGAGTAAATCAGCATGCCTACCACAACGCCGCCCACGGAAAATCCTCTGAGGTACCCGTCGTTCTCCCGGTACATCATGGCAAAAATGGCCACGGCGCTTCCCAGCCAAAACAAAAAATCCTCCAGCCCGATCCACCAGGCTCCATGGGGGATGAGCTTTCGCCCAATCCGCAGGATATCGTAAACAAAGATTAAAACCACCCCCAGCCCAAGGGCCTTCAGTAAAATATCCGTCTCCTTTAAAATGGCCGCACTCACATTCATTATTTGAACAATCTTCCTAAGAAGGATTCGTTATGCCGGGTGGTTCCGCCCACATCAGAATAGGCCAAGCTGTCGATTCGCCCCTCAATGTCAACTTCTCCTTTTTCCAGGGTGAGGCGTTTGACGTGCAGGTCGTTTCCTTTTATCATCAGCATGCCCTGCTCTGTCTCCAAAAGAATCTCTCCCACATCAAAGGACAGGACGTCTATGATACCGTTTAGCGCCCCGCCTCTTCTATTGGTCAGAAGTACCTTATGCGCCTTCTGAGCTGCCTTTTCTTCCATACAACACCTCCTGGACTTTGAAGGACCACAGTTCATCCTTTCAACTGATTGCCGTGCTTCGCGCGGCATATAGGTATCCCCTTGTGGGGTTTCTAAAGTATATTAGGAGATGTCTTTCTTTATGCCTGGTTTTGCGTTTATTGAAAAGAGACGCCACAGACCGTCCGCAAGCGCTGCCTTATAAATACCGGAAGAGCTCTTTGGCCTCGTCCTTCCTGGTAGTATCCTGGATATCCAGCACCTCCACCTTCACATTTCTGGTGCCGAACATAATCTCAATGACATCCCCCACCTTCACGTTCACGGAGGCCTTGGCCGGTTTGCCGTTTACCGTCACCCGCCCGGCGTCGCAGGCCTCATTGGCCACCGTTCTTCTCTTGATCAGCCGGGACACCTTCAAAAATTTGTCTAATCTCATACGTTTTCTCCTCGCGTATCCTGTAAACTTTTTATTTCATAGGGAGAATTTTCCTATGGAATAAAATAAACAGAGGACCTTTCAAAGTCCTCTGTCCGCATATTTGTCTCACTAGATTAAGCGTTCACCATATCTTTTAAAGCTTTGCCGGCTTTAAACTTGGGAGCCTTAGAAGCGGGAATCTGCATCTCCTCGCCGCTCTGGGGATTTCTTCCGGTTCTTGCCGCTCTCTCGGACACTTCAAAGGTACCGAAGCCTACCAGCTGAATCTTTTCTCCTTTTTTGAGTTCCTCAGCAACCACATCTGTGAAAGCCTTTAACGCGCTCTCTGCTTCCTTCTTGGAAAGTTCTGCTTTCTCGGCTATAGCTGCAACTAATTCTGCTTTGTTCATGACAAAATTCCTCCTCTGAGTTCTTCATTTTTTATTTAAGAGTTCTACTCTTCATTACCTACAAACATATTTATACTTGTTTTTTCCGTGTTTGTCAAGGTTATTTGTGCATTTACAAGGTTTTTTACAGCATTTTCTCCGTCAGTTCCAGTACTGCCTCGCCCAGCTGCCGGGATTTGCTCTCCGCCTCCTCCATGGAGACACCTTTTACGCCGTAATAGAGCTTCACCTTGGGCTCGGTTCCCGAAGGCCGCACGCACACCCAGGCGTCGTCGGTAAGGTCATAATACAGCACGTTGGAGGCGGGAAGTCCGGTGGGAGTCTCCGTCTGATCTGCCAGAGCCGTCACGGTTCCCTTCTTGTAATCCCGGACCGAAATCACCGGACAGCCGCCGATTTCTGTGGGAGTCTCGTTGCGGAGGTTTTCCATAATGGTCTGAATCTTTTCAATGCCCTCGATTCCCTTTAAAGTGATGGATTTTACATCCTCCTTATAGTAGCCGTATTTTTCATACATGGCAATCATGGCGTCCCAGAGGGTCTTGCCCAAAGTCTTATAGTAGGCCGCCGCCTCACACAACACCATGGAAGCCGCCACTGCGTCTTTGTCCCGGGCATAGGTTCCCGGCAGGCAGCCGTAGCTCTCCTCCAGGCCAAAAAGGTACGTTCCGGTCCCCTTCGTCTCAAACTCCAAAATCTTCTGGCCGATATACTTAAATCCCGTCAGCACTTCTATCAAAGCAATGCCGTAATATCGCGCGATAGCGTCGGCCATGTTGGTGGTCACGATGGATTTGATCAGAGCTCCGTCGGCGGGCAGTCCCTCCTTCTCCTTCCTCTGACCGATGACATAGTCACCAATGAGACAGCCGGACATATTGCCGGTGAGGGAGGGATATTCCCCTGTCCCGCTGTCCTTCACGTAAACGCCCAGACGGTCCGCGTCCGGGTCCGTGGCCAGCACCAGGTCCGCGTCCACCTCCCTGGCAAGCTTAAGACCCAGCACAAAGGCTTCCTCCGCCTCGGGATTGGGGTAGCTGACGGTGGGGAATTCGCCGTCGGGAAGCTCCTGCTCCTTCACCACATATACATGTTCAAAGCCCAGCTCCCGCAATACCCGGCGCACCGGGAGATTGCCGGTTCCGTGAAGGGGTGTGTAGACAATCTTCAAATCCTTGCCCACGGCGTCAATGGAATCCTGATGAAGCACCAGACTTTTCAGCTCCGCGATATAAGCGTCGTCAATGTCGCTTCCAATGACCTGGTAGAGCCCTTTTTCCTTCGCCTCCGCCAAATCCATGGTTTTCACGGCGCCAAAATCCGTCACTTTCTTGACTTCCTCCATGATGCCGCTGTCGTGGGGCGGCGTGATCTGAGCGCCGTCCTCCCAGTACACCTTATATCCGTTGTATTCCGGCGGATTGTGGCTGGCCGTGATGTTGATCCCGGCGGTGCAGCCCAGCTTACGCACCGCATAGGAAAGCTCCGGCGTGGGCCGCAGGGAGTCAAAAATGTAGGCCGTAATCCCGTTGGCCGCAAGGCACAAAGCCGCCTCCCCCGCAAACTCCGGGGACATTCTTCTGGAATCATAGGCGATGGCCACGCCCTTATCCTGATTACCAATCTTCCATATATAATTTGCCAGGCCCTGGGTAGCCTTCCGCACGGTATAGATGTTCATGCGGTTGGTTCCCGCGCCGATGATACCCCGAAGACCAGCGGTTCCAAATTCCAGTTCGGTATAGAAACGCTCCTCCACTTCCTTCTCATCCCGCGCGATTTGCCGAAGCTCTGCCTTAGTGGCTTCGTCAAAGCAGGGATTGGTCAGCCATTCCTGAAACACTTCACGATAACCCATATCTTTTCCTCCTGTAATATGAAATATTTTTCTCGTCTTTTATGACATTTAAGTCCACGGTCAGCTCCTCGAAGCGGTTCACCGTAATCTCCATGGTACCGCTGTATTCGTCCGTTTCCACCGAGAGTGTGTAAGTTCCCTCCGGCACCTCAAGTACCATGTCATCCGTTATCTTTTGCGGTTTCATATCTCCCAGGGTGAGCATGCCTCCCTCAAAGTCTCCGGTGTTCCGAAAGACCACGGTTCCATGCCCTCTGGTCACCACCACCGTCAGAGCCTTCCGGTCCAGGCCTCGGATACAGAGGGTATCCTCTCTGCTCAGCTCATTTACGGAGATAATGCCTTTCCCCGAAAAAATCTTCAAATGCTCATCAAAATAATAATTACTGTCACCTGCCGTCAGGATTCCTTCCTCCTCATCGATGGAAAAATCGGTAATCCCGTCATATTCGAAGGTCTTTGAAGATACGGTAATTTCCGTCAGCACTTCATCCTCCGTAAACTGCAGCTCCACCAGCTCTCCGGTGGTCAGATCCTTAAGGCGTATTTCCCCGCCCTCCCGGTTATAGATAGCGGTATCGCCATTCCATTCAAATTCTCCCTGCCGCCCGGTGTCCACGCTCTCCACGAAAATGTGATCTTTTTCCTCATCGGCATAGAGCAGAATGTAGAGTTGGTCATCCGCCTCCGTCTCTTCTTCCGCCTCCTGTCCTGGTCCCTCCGTCTCCGCTCCTGGATTGTCCGCACACCCAATTAGTCCAAAACAAAACAGGAACAGCAGTCCCAGCAATGTGAGCAGGCTTTTATGCTTTCTATGTGAAAAAATAGTATCAACCTCCTGTACTGACAGTGTTTGTCGCCTGCTATACAGTATACCATATTTTTCCCGGAAATAAAACTAAATTAAAACAAAAAGATTTCGAAAGATTTACCTTTATTTCAGATTGTTCCCCAACTGAATAACATTGATGATTTTGACCGATTCGCTCAGCTTAACAGCATGTTGCCGAAGCTTCTCACCATGCAGCACCCACGATGGTTCTCTCGAATCACCCCCGCCCTCCGTACTACGTTCATCAAAATCCTTCCTCTTTTCAAATATCTTAATCGGTAAATATTTCTCGTTCATATTTCATCAACTCCTTTCAAATACTCATCAACCTTACGCCTAGAAAGCCGTAAATATTCTGATATGTACTTTTTAGGTACCCCCACATCATACATATATTTTGCCATATCATGATGTAAGGGCAAAAACCCTTTATTGAAAATTGCCATTTTCCCGATGATTTAGATTTTGCACCTTGAAATCCGCATATTTTGTTTTTAGGAACCCATCTGGGTTATCTTTGGGGATTTTGGGAC
>CALWLN010000021.1 GCA_944381535.1 uncultured Lachnospiraceae bacterium | reverse complement strand
TCTGCAAAGCCGTCACCAACGCCTCCACCGCCTGGCTGTACGGAGCCTGCGGCGTGAACTGCTCCCTGTTCGGAATCGGAGAGCGCACCGGAAACACTCCCCTGGAGGCCATGGTCTTTGAGTATGCCCAGCTAAGAGGTACCCTGGACGGCATGGACACCACCGTGATCACGGAGCTGGCAGATTATTACGAAAAGGAGCTGGGGTACACTCTGCCCAGCCAGACGCCTTTTGCCGGGAAGAATTTTAATGTGACGAGAGCCGGTATCCATGCGGACGGACTTTTGAAAAATGAGGAAATTTACAATATTTTTGACACCGGAAAATTTTTGAACCGTCCGCCTCTGGTAGCTGTGTCCAACACCTCCGGTCTCGCGGGAATCGCCCATTGGATCAATACCTATTACCGGCTGAAGGACGAGCGCCAGGTGGACAAGAATTCACCTCTGGTCAAGCAGGTGAAGGAGTGGGTGGACAAGCAGTACGACGAGGGCCGCGTCACCGTCATCACCGACAACGAGCTGGTGGTTGTGATAACTGACTGTTGTAAAAATCTCGGAATTGTATTATAACTATAAGGAGGGATTTTTGATGGACGACAATCATTCCCTGGGACAGCGGGTGTTTCACCATATCCGGGAGGATATCCTGTCCGGGAAATATGACAAGGATGAGGAATTAAAGGAGAAGGCCATCGGCGATGAACTGGGGGTCAGCCGCACGCCGGTGCGGGAAGCGCTGCGCCAGCTGGAGCTGGAGGGCCTTGTGACCATCATTCCCAACAAAGGCGCCTACGTGGTGGGCTTTACGGCCCAGGACATTCACGACATCTATGAGATACGTTCCGTGCTGGAGGGCCTTTGCGCCAGGCGGGCCGCCAGGCGGGCCACGCCGGAGCAGTTGGAGGCCCTGGAGGAAATCATGATTTTATCGGATTTCAAGGCGCAGCGGGGGCATTTTGACCAGTTGGTGGAGCTTGACAACAAATTTCACCAGCTGCTTTATGAGGCTTCTCAGAGCAAGGTGCTGGAGCATGTGCTGCGGGATTACCATCATTATGTGGAGCGGGTGCGGAAGGTGACCCTGACAGTACCAAAACGGTCCATCGAGTCCAATGAGGAGCACCGGCAGATTCTGATGGCGCTGAAGGAGAAGGATGAGAAGAGAGCTGAAAAACTGGCGAACCAGCACATTATGAACACCATCAAAAATATTGACAGCTACGGCTGGGAGGATGTATTGAGCAGGCACAGCGGGGAGCCGGAAGCATAAGCCTCCGGCCGGACAGAATAGCGGTAATAGACTACGCGAAAGAATATGGAGGATACGCACATGGAAAAAATCAAAATGACTACCCCCCTGGTGGAGATGGACGGGGACGAGATGACAAGAATCCTGTGGAAGCTTATCAAGGATGAATTGCTGCTTCCGTTCATCGACCTTAAAACCGAATACTACGATCTTGGCTTGGAGCACCGGAACGAGACCGATGACCAGGTGACCTTTGATTCCGCTTATGCCACCAAGAAATATGGCGTTGCGGTAAAATGCGCCACCATCACCCCCAATGCGGCCCGCATGGACGAATACAACTTAAAAGAGATGTGGAAAAGCCCCAACGGCACCATCCGTGCCATCCTGGACGGCACCGTTTTTCGGGCGCCCATTACGGTCAAGGGTATTGAGCCCTGCGTCCGCAACTGGACAAAGCCCATCACCATCGCCAGGCACGCCTACGGGGACGTCTACAAAGCCTCCGAGATGAAGATTCCGGGTCCCGGAAAATGTGAACTGGTGTACACGGATACGGACGGTAATGAGACCCGGGAGCTGATTCACCAGTTCACCGGAGCAGGTATCATTCAGGGCCAGCACAACTTAAACAGTTCCATTGAGAGCTTTGCCAGGAGCTGCTTTAACTATGCCCTTGACACGAAACAGGACCTCTGGTTTGCCACCAAGGACACCATTTCCAAGAAATATGACCACACCTTCAAGGACATTTTCCAGGAAATCTACGACGCCGAGTATGCGGAAAAATTCCAGGCGGCGGGGATTGAATATTTCTACACCTTGATTGATGATGCGGTGGCCCGGGTGATGAAGGCTGAGGGCGGCTTTATCTGGGCCTGCAAGAACTACGACGGGGACGTGATGAGTGATATGGTATCCAGTGCCTTCGGTTCCCTGGCTATGATGACCTCCGTTCTGGTATCCCCGGAGGGATACTATGAGTACGAGGCGGCCCACGGTACCGTACAGCGCCACTATTATAAGCACTTAAAGGGCGAGGAGACCTCCACCAATTCGGTGGCCACGATTTTCGCCTGGACCGGGGCCTTGAGAAAGCGGGGCGAGCTGGATTCCCTGCCGGAGTTAAGCGCGTTTGCGGAGAAACTGGAGAAAGCCTGTCTCTCCACCATTGAGAGCGGGAAGATGACCAAGGATCTGGCGCTGATCACAACGCTTCCGAATCCAACCGTATTAAACAGCGGGGATTTTATCAGGGCTGTAAGGACGACGCTGGAGACCTTGTTATAAGCTTGTACGCCGTCTGAATTTCTTGCGATTATCAGGGGAAAACGAAGTTTTTCCGACAACATCAGGAGGAGACCATGGTTTTAGCATGCCAAAATATTTGTAAGGCCTTTGGCACGGACGAAATCATCAAAAACGCGTCCTTTCACATTGAGGCCAATGAGAAGGCGGCCCTTGTGGGAATTAACGGCGCGGGAAAGACAACGTTACTTCGGATTATTATGGGAGAGCTTTCCGCAGACAGCGGCGAGGTGGTGTTAGCCCGTGGCAAAACCATCGGGTATCTGCCCCAGAACCCGGAGATTACCGGAAATCACAGTATCTATGAGGAGGTTCTTTCCGCCAAGGCATATGTAATATCCTTAGAAGAACGCCTGCGTGCCATGGAGGCGGAGATGAAGCAGGTAGCCCAGGAGGATTTGGAAGCCTTTATGGATTCCTACAACAGGCTGCACCAGGAATTCGAGCAGCTTGACGGTTATACCTATAAAAGTGAAATCACCGGGGTATTAAAGGGCCTGGGCTTTTCCGAGGAGGAATTTCAAAAGGGCATGCAGGAGCTTTCCGGCGGTCAGCGGACAAGGGTATGCTTGGGAAAGCTGCTGCTTACAAGGCCCGACATCATTTTGCTGGACGAGCCCACCAACCACCTGGACATCGGAGCCATCACCTGGCTGGAAGCCTATCTTTCCAATTACCGGGGGGCGGTGCTGATCGTATCCCATGACAGGTATTTTCTGGATAAGGTAGTCACCAAGGTGATTGAGCTGGACCGGACGCAGGTCAGTGTCTATAACGGCAACTACACTGCCTACGCCGAAAAACGGGCCCAGGTGCGGGAAGCCCTCTTAAAGCAGTATTATAACCAGCAGCGGGAGATCAAGCATCAGGAGGAGGTCATCGCTAAGCTTCGCTCCTTCAACCGGGAGAAATCCATCAAGCGGGCGGAGTCCAGAGAGAAGATGCTTCAGAAAATTGAGCGGCTGGAAAAGCCCACCGAGGAAAATACGGACATCAAGTTGACGCTGGAGCCCCGAATCCTAAGCGGCAACGATGTGCTGACGGTGGAACATTTATCCAAGGCCTATCCGGGCCAGCAGCTTTTTTCGGATTTGAATTTTGAGATCAGGCGGGGCGAGCGGGTAGCCTTAATCGGCGATAACGGCACCGGAAAGACCACCATTTTAAAGATTATCAATGAGGCGGTGGCTGCGGACGGGGGCACCGTGACCCTGGGGGCCAATGTCCATGTGGGTTATTACGACCAGGAGCAGCAGGTGCTTCATATGGAGAAAAACCTGATGGAGGAGATCTCCGATACCTACCCGGAGCTTACCAACACCCAGATACGCAATCTCCTGGCGGCCTTTCTCTTTACCGGGGACGAGGTCTTTAAGCGGGTAGGGGATTTAAGCGGAGGAGAGCGGGGGCGTCTTTCCCTGGCAAAGCTTATGCTCTCCAAGGCCAATCTGCTGATTCTGGACGAGCCTACCAACCATCTGGACATCACCTCCAAAGAGATTTTGGAGCAGGCCCTGAACCGCTATACGGGCACGGTGCTGTTCGTCTCCCACGACCGTTATTTTATCAACAGGACGGCCACCAGGATCTTAAACCTTACCGACGGGAAGCTTTTCAACTATCTGGGCAACTATGATTACTATTTGGAAAAATCCAGGGAGCTGTCGGAGGGAAGTGGGACGCCTGCCGCAAAAGCCTCCTCTGAGGAAACAATCCGGGAGGAGAGCGACACCAAGCAGGACTGGAAGCAGCAGAAGGCCCAAGAAGCCAGAAAGCGGAAGCTGCAGAATGACTTAAAGAAGGTGGAGGAGGCCATTGAGGAGACGGAGAAACGGATTGCGGTGCTGGAGGAGTCCTTTTCAGATCCGGAGATTGCCACAAACTCAGTAAAATTAAATGAGCTGCACAAGGAGTACAATGGCTGTCAGCAGGAACTGGAGCAGCTCTATGAGCGCTGGGAGACTCTTGCCGGGGAAACGGTCTGACCTGTTTCTTCCGAAAGGGGCATGCCGGATATTGCGTTGCGCCAGATAAAGCGCGGTTTGCGTTTAATGTTAAAATTTTCACACATTGACAGAACGGGAATGATTTTATATAATGGGTGAGAGCGTTTTACGCAGAGGAGGAAAGAAAAATGGAAAAGGATATCTCCCAGGCGGTCATTCGCAGAATGCCCAGATATTACCGTTATTTAGGTGAACTTTTAGACGCGGGCGTGGAGCGGATCTCATCCAACGAATTAAGCGCCCAGATGAAGGTGACCGCATCACAGATCAGACAGGATTTGAATAATTTTGGAGGCTTCGGCCAACAAGGCTATGGCTATAATGTTCGGTTTCTCTATGAGGAAATCGGAAAGATTTTAGGACTTGATAAACAGTACAATATCATTGTGATCGGAGCGGGCAACCTTGGGCAGGCCTTAGCAAATTATGTAAAATTTGAAAAGCGGGGCTTTATCATCACCGGTCTGTTTGATGTGAATCCGGCCCTCAGGGGACTCTCGGTTCGGGGGATTCCGGTGCGCATGCTGGAGGAGCTGCCGGAATTTGTAAAAAACAACAAGATAGATATCGCGGCATTGACCATGCCCAAGGAAAGCGCCAGCCAGGTAGCCAACCAGGTGGTGGAGCTTGGAATTAACGCTATCTGGAACTTCGCTCATCTGGATCTGGAACTGCCGGAGCATGTGGTGGTGGAGAACGTACACCTGTCGGACAGCCTGATGCAGCTTTCCTATAATATTGTGAAAAAGGAGCGCGAGAAAAAGCGGATTGCGGAGTATAACATTTGATTTTTTTATTGCTTATGGAAAAGAATTATGTTATAGTAATTCATAATAGATTTGGCAAACCTGGTGAAAGCCAGGGACGCAAAGCAAAGAGGCTACGGCAATAAGCTAAGCTCGTCTGGCTGCAATGATGAAGGGAAAGAACCTTGATGATTGCAGCTTTTTTTATTTTGTCGGGAAGGTCAAAGAACTTTTCCGGGGAGAATAAACAGCTGGGCCGGCGAACTGCGCATATACAAATGGAAGGAGCAAATGGAAATGAAGAAAAGTTTTTGGGGATACAACGTCCAGGAAGTAGACGAAAGTATGGATTTGCTGGAATCAGCAAAATTGAAGTTGGAGAAAAAGGTCAAAACCCTTACCGCGGATCTGGAATCAACCCGCGAGGA
This sequence comes from uncultured Lachnospiraceae bacterium, assembly GCA_944381535.1. GTDB lineage: Bacteria > Bacillota > Clostridia > Lachnospirales > Lachnospiraceae > 14-2. Next base: position 39,697 of record CALWLN010000021.1, on the reverse strand, counting down.
GCTGGCAGCGGCCAGGACCAGGCTGACAGCCTCCGATACCGGGGGTGTCAGCGGTGAGCTGGAACGAAAATACCGGGAAACGGAGAAGGAGGCGGCCTCTCTGAGAGCGGAGGTAGTCTCGCTGAAGGCAGAAGTGGCTTCCCTTGCCCAGAAGAACAGCCAGATGGCTGCGCAGATAGCCACCTATGATGAACAGAGCATGCAGAACGCCGCAGAGCAGGCCGGGGATATCTGTCGTGCCGCTTATGAGGATATGGCCAACGCAAAGGCCAATTCGAAAGCGGTTCTGGAGCGTTTTCTGGATTCCTTCTGGGAGAGATTCAACCAATACGAATTGAAAATCCGGGATCTCTATGAGGACGTCATAAGTGCCAATGAAACCAGCAGGGAAGGCTTCCTGGCTGCGGCGGATGATATTCTGACGAATTATTCCGTCATTCGAAAACAGGATGAGCGGATGAAGCAAAGGCTTGTGGAAGTTCAGGCATTGAGGGACGATGCGCAAAGGGAGATGGCGGCTGTTCTCGGGGAACTGAGCAGACAGGAGAAGTCAGATGACCGGATGGAAGAAGAGATTGCGGCGGAACCGGAAGCTGAGATGGCTGGTCAGAAATACAGATATGCCATTTTAGACGAATTGGCGGCCCTTCGGAGGGAGCGCCAGAAGGCAGCGGAGCAGGCGGAAGAGGTGGCGCAGGCAACAGTCCGGACAGCGGCAGCCCAGCAGGTGCCGGCCCAGGCGCGGCAGATTACTACGCCTTTTATAAGCAGAGAGTCATCGGTACATACGGAAAAAGGGAATCCTCAGAGCGACAGTGCATCCCCAAATGGCGGCAATGACGGAACCATGCGAATTGATGTGACGATGGATGTGGACAAAAAGAACATTGTCTAGTCATGGGAGAAAATGATACGAACATTGTCCAACAAACGTAGACAGCAGGGCCAAACAGAAGGGAAGGTCGGTAGCTTGGCAATGAAATCGAAAGGAAGTCCACCAAAGGAGGATGGAAAACAGTATTTTTTCTTAAAATCGTTTATCGTTGGGAGTGTTGCCCTGGCAGCGGCAGCTGCCCTGCTAGCCTGGCTGCTTCTGGTTCTGTCCGAGCCCTCTGAGCGTCTGGAGAAGCTGGAAGGATGGGAGTATGCCTCCGGCGCCGGGGCAAACGAAAACAGCCTTAGCGCGGATGATTGGAAGCTGGCGGATGAGGAGCATCTGGTTTACAAAGAGAAAGGGGATACCTACCTGTTTCTGCGGGGAACGATTCCGGCGGAAATGTCCGGCCGGGTTTATGTATATGGCTCCGCCGGCAGTTACCGGATAACCGTGGAAGGGAAAACAGTATACGACAGTCTGAAAGATGGTCCTGTCCTGACGGCCGCCCAGGCGGTATCCTTTTTGGTAGAATGGTCGGAGCATGACAGGGAGATTGAAATTACGGCTTATCTGCCATTTTCTGACAGCGTGGAGGTTTACCGTTCCGACATATCCGCCTCTTTTCCGGCTTTCTGGCTGCTGCCGAATCTGGATATCTTCCTGGCTGCCGGATTTGCTCTGTTGGCGGGGGCGCGGCTGATATGGGTGTACGCGTTAAAAAGAAGAGCCCATAACAAGGCCGGGCTGCTTCTGTCCCTTCTGCTGCTTGCTATGGCGGGCGCCATCCTCACAGGGAGAATCCGGGGCGCGATTCCCTCCTTTGGAATAAAAATTGCATGTATCCTGTTGGTATATATCGGGTGTATGGTCCGCTATCTTTTGCGAATATCCGGCTGGCGTAAAACGGCGGAAAACTTAATGGCGGTAAATTTGCTGTATGCGCTCTGCGTCCTGGTTCTTCCGTATTCGGTTTTCCAGGCTGCCATGCTGCGTGCGGGGATTCTTCTACAGCTTGTCAATACAGGATATCTGCTCTTTCGGACGGCAGGTGTGAGAAAAACCTGGGATTCCCCCTCCATGGCATCCGCGCTTGTGATGACGATAGCAAACCTGATATACTGGTATCGGCTGTCCGCAGGAAATCTAAAGAATACCTTTGTGGTGTTGATAGCCGGGACGCTGATTTATGGAATATCCGAAATGATCTTTCCCCTGAGATTGGAGCTGACGCAGCGAAGAGTCCGAAAACCGAATATGGAGAAGGATGAAGCGCCTGTCAGGGACAATGGGATTTTCTTTACCGAATTAAAATCCGGTGCCCGGGCCTTTGAGGTGGTAAGGAAGGTTGTGGATGAGAAGGGACTTGGCATCAGCGGACATGGGCTTCATGTGGCGGAGTATACCTATACCATCTGTAGTGCCATGGGCATGGGGCGGGAGCGGGCTGAGATGATCGCGGAGGCTTCCCTGCTTCATGATATTGGAAAAACTGCTATTCCCAAATCTCTTTTGCTTAAGAAAAAACTTACGGACAGCGAGTTTGAACTAATTCGGAACCACACGATTTACGGATATTATTTTTTGTGGGATGACGAAAATCCCTTTGCTGTCCTTGCGGCAGATATTGCCAGGGAGCATCACGAGCGGGTGGACGGCAGCGGATATTTGGGGCTAAAGGGTGATGACATCTGCCTTGGGGCCCGCATCGTTTCCGTGGCCGATGTGTTTGATGCCCTGACATCCGACCGGATTTATAAGGATACCTGGAGCTTTGAAAGCGGGTTCCAGTACATCCTGGAGCATAGTGGAACGTACTTTGACGCTGCCGTGGTGGCGGCCTTTCGTCAGGCGAGAGAACGCATCCGGGCCATTTATGATGTTTACCGGAGATAGGAGTACTCCGGAAATGGAACAAATTACGAGAGGAGATACAATGCGTGGATATCTTAATAACAGGAAGCTTGTCCTCCGCGACAGCGCCGCTTTTTGAAAAAATAGCCTCCGGGCATACGGTGGCGGCAGCTTGCCCGGATATCGCGTCCGGACAGTTGGAAAAGAAAATCACCCCGTTTCAGGTATCCTCCGGGGACGAGAGCTTTGAGAAAATTTTTCATTCTTATCATTTTCAGGCAGCTGTCTTTTTTGGCCAGAGTATGTTTGACGGGAAAGAGCGGTACGAGGAATACCAGGAGCTTGCCAGTTGCCTTCGTATCTGCTCGGAGCATGATGTGAGTCAATTCCTGTATATCCGGCCAAAGCTGGCGGAGGAGAAGGAGGACATCCCGGACAGCAGTCTGGGGGCACTGCTTAGGGCCTGCGATGTCCTTTTAGATTATTACCGTAAGCGCCGCGCTATGTCGGTACTGATATTAAATATTCCGGAGCTTTACGGCTATCGGGAGAATACCTCAGTGATAGGAAGAGCGGTATATGAGGCAAAAAGCAGGGCCGCTGTCCGTTTTTACGGAGGAAGGGAGCAGCGGATCGGGCTGTTGTCCCAGAAAGATATGGGAGAGCTTCTGCTGCGGGTACTGGAGAACTGGACCAGCGAATACGAATCCATGGACGTTCCTCCGGCTGACCGGATGACCTTCGGGGAACTGGGAAACTTGTTTCAGGACAGCTTTCCCACCCTTCGTGTTTCCTATCAGGCCAACCCGGCAGCGGCGGAGGTATCATTTTCAGATAGGGAAACGCGCCGGGAGTATGATTGGATTCCACTCCTGAATCTGGAGGATGAACTTCCAGAGGTGATTGCGGCCCAGGGGAACTCCGAGGCGGAAGCAAAGCAAGGCTTTTGGGTCAGAGCCGGAGCTTTTATACGGGAGCATTTCTTTATCGTCAAGCTGGTGGAGCTGGTGCTTGGCTTCCTTTTGATGGAGCTTCTGAATCGGGCCACCCGGACCACCATACAGTTCCAGTATATTGACTTTCGGCTGCTGTATATTGTTTTAATGGGGACGCTTCATGGAATGCGGACCGGTCTGGCTGCCGCAGCCTTTGCAAGCCTGTCTCTTTTGACCTCCATGATTCAGAATCACAGTAACTGGAAAGCCATTGCGTACGATATGGATACCTGGCTGCCCTTTATCTTTTTCTTTTTGATCGGGGCGGTGACCGGGTATGTGAAGGACCGTCTGCAGAAGGACAATCAGTTTCTTGCGGAAGAAAAGCGGCTGCTGGAGGAAAAGTATGTGCTGCTGAATGAGTTTTACTTAAGCGCCATTCAGAATAAGGACCGCTATAAGACCCAGATCATGTCCTATCGCAACAGCTTTGGGCGTCTGTTCGATGTGGTGAAGAATATGGACAGCACCCTGGTGGAGGAGGTATTCTACGAGGCCCTGGGTGCCCTGGAGGACATCCTGGACAACCATTCCGTCTGTATCTACCGCTGCCAGGATATGAATTACGGAAGGCTTCTGGTTTGCTCAAAGGAAATCAGTAATGTGGTGGATAAGACCTTAAAGTTGGGAAAAATGACCCGGATGACCGCAAAGTTTAAGGAGGATGAGGTATGGGTCAACCGGGAGCGCCTGGTGGGTTATCCGGAATACGCGTTTCCCGTCTATCAGGATGGTCAGTTTATCGCTTTGATCACGCTGCAGAAGGCCAGCTATGAGCAGATGGCCACCTACTATGAAAACATGGTGCGGATCATCTGCGGTATCATTAAAATTTCCCTGGTTCGCGCCATCAAGTATACGGACCAGATCAATGATGAAATGTACCTTCCCGGCACCAGGATCCTGACAAATAAGTATTTCAGCGAGAATATCAAGGTAAAGGAGAAAATGGCCCGGAGCGGAGTTTCGGAATATATGTTGCTGCGTTTTCATACCACGCCGGAGACAAGGGACACCATTGCGAACCGTATCCAGACAATTATCCGCTCCACGGATATGCTGGGCCTCGGCAAAGACGGCGAATTGTATCTGGCCCTCTCCCAGACAAACCGGAGCAATATCCGTTTTATCTTAAAACGCCTCAGTGCCATCGGCATTGAATGCCAGGAAATCAACGGGGAGGATACGGTATGATGTTTCAGCGGCTGTTAGGAATCTATCTGATCATCCATGTCATCGTGTGCGTATTGCTTTATCTGGGTGTCCGATTCCATATCTTACGCTTTTCCGGTCAGTTGCTGCCATTGATCGCGCTGGTTCCCGGCGCCGGAATCGTGGTGGCGGTGGCTGCGGAGTATAACTCCCGTTGCCATAAGACAGGAAAACGAAGGATTGACTTGGAGGAGCTTCATCTGGGAGAGGAGGACCTGCGTTTCAGCACCCTGGATTCGGAGGGCACTGAGGAGGTTGTGATTCCTCTGGAGGAGGCTATGTCAGTCAATGACGCGGAAACCCGACGAAAACTCATGCTGGACATCCTGCATGAAAATCCCAATGCCTATGTGGAGCTTTTGCAGGAGGCCAGACTGGATGATGACATTGAGGTTACTCATTACGCGTCCACGGCTATCATGGAGCTGCAGCGAGAGCATGAGCTTGCGTTGCAGAAAGCTGAGACGGAGTACCGGGCGGATCCTGAAAATTATGAGAATGTCAACAAATATCTCCACAGTCTTGAGCGCTATATTAAAAGCGGGCTCATTGACGAAAATATACGTTTCGTTTACCGTGCCAGATACGGAGAGGTCTTAAAACAGAAGATTGCCCTGGAACCGGAGAATATGGACGCCATGCTTCAGGCAGTGGATAATTACATGGATATGGGGAATATCACGGAGGCCTCCGCAATGGTGGAATCCATGATCATAAGGTGGCCAAACCGGGAGGAAGCCTGGCTGGCAAAGCTGAAGGTGTGCCGGAATGCCTACGACCAGGCAGGCATACAATCTGTTATCCGGGAAGTAAAGAAACGTAATATCTATCTGACGCCTCAGGGCAGAAGCATTCTCAGCTTCTGGGAGGAAGACGAGGGAAAGGAGGAGCAGGCGCATGTATAAAATGTGCAAACGGTTTTCTATTACATTTTTGGCGATTTTTCTGGCGGTAATATTGGCGGGATTCCTGTTTTTAGATAACGTCGGCATGAACTATACGATGTCTGAGGCCCAGCTTACGGATTTGCCCAAGGCCACCATCGCCAGGAAGGAAAAATATGAGGAAACGCCGAAGACCTGCCTCCTTCTTACGGACAGCTCCATGGAAAATAATGATGTCTTGTCCGTACATTTGCGGGAGGTGCTGGAAGACATGCGGGTGGGCTATGTCATAGTGGACATTGCCCTGGAAGAGATACCGGATTTTTCCCTTTATAAGACCATAGTACTGGTGTTTCAGAATCTGGATCTTCTTGGGGAAAAATCTATCGAATTATGCCAGTGGGTACAGCAGGGCGGCGGATGTATGCTCTTTTGTACACCGGAGCCAACGGCGGTGTACCGTTATCTGGCCCCCTATATGGGAGTGAAAGAAGGAGGTATCTCTTATTCCGAAATTCAGGGAATGAACCTAAAGGAAGGGCTGATGATCGGAGGAACGGACTTTAATTTCCACTGGGGAGACCCTATGGCGGTGGCCATGAATGTCCAGCTCAATGATAATGCCAGTGTCTATGCGGAATCGGATGACGACAGCAAAATTCCCCTTTTGTGGAGCGCAGAATGTGGGGAGGGTACCTGGGTGGTAAACAATCATGGTTTTGCTGAGAAAGCAACCAGGGGACTGACCTGCGCGGCCTACAGCATGCTGGAGGAAACCTGTATCTATCCGGTTATCAATGCCAGCGCCTTTTTCCTGGATGACTTTCCCTCCCCGGTACCCATGGGGGACGGAACCTATATCCGGCGGGATTACAATCGGGATATCTCAAGCTTTTATTCCAATGTGTGGTGGCCGGATATGCTGACGCTGTGCGAGGAGTATGGAATCAGATATACCGGGATGCTGATCGAGGATTACAGTGATGAGACGGACGGCGTATTCCCCCGACAGACGGATACGGAACGCTTCGAGCATTTCGGCTACATGCTCCTTGACAACGGCGGGGAAATCGGTATGCATGGCTATAACCACCAGCCCTTATGCTTTACCGGATTCGATTTTAAGGACGAGGTGGACTACAATACCTGGCCCTCGGAGGAGACTGCCGAAAGCGCCATGAGAGAGGCCTTTGATTATTTGGATACCCTGTATCCGGAGAATACGGCCGCAGTCTATGTGCCGCCCTCCAATATTCTCTCGGAGGAGGGGCGAACATTTCTTAAGGAACATTTCCCACAGATTAAGGTCATTGCCAGCCTTTATCTGGAGGGGGAAATCGAGTACAGCCAGGAATTTGAAATTGCCGAGGATGGGGTCATTGAGTTTCCACGTGTGATTTCCGGGGCGATCCTGGACCAGTATATGCGCTGGGACGCGCTGAATACCTTGAACTTGTATTATGTGAATTCCCACTTTATGCATCCGGACGACGTGCTGGACGAGGACCGTGGCGCGGCGGACGGCTGGGAAGTGTTATTTGGCAATCTCTGTGATTATGTGGACTGGTTATATACCTCAGCCCCCAATATACGAAATCTTACCGGCAGCGACGCGGGCCGGGCCACTGCCCGGTATGACATCCTTTCCATCGAGCGGACGGATACCCGGGATGAAATCCGGCTGCGGCTGGATGGATTCTGGGATGAAGCCTGGCTCATGGCGCGCTGTAATGGGCAAAGCATTGTAGGGGTGACAGGTGGGACTTTGGAGCATATCGGTGATGACTATTACCTGCTTCATGCCACCCAGGACCAGGTGAGAATTGAGTTGGAGGGAGAATAGCATTGCGAATCTGTATGGTTTTGGAAGGATGTTACCCCTATGTCCGGGGTGGCGTTTCCTCCTGGATGCACCAGATCATCACGGCAAATCCCCAGCATGAATATGTGCTGTGGCTGATTGGCGCAAAGAGTGAGGACAGAGGAAAATTCAAATATGAAATGCCGGGGAACGTAGTGGAAATCCGTGAGGTGTTCCTGGAGGACGCGCTGCGTTTAAAAGCCGCAAAAAGCGATTATTACCGCTTCAGCGACAGACAGATCGCGGAGCTTAAGGAATTGGTCCTCTGCCAGAAGCCGGACTGGGAGATACTGTTTCAGATATATAACGTTAAGAAGGTTAGTGCCATGTCCTTTCTCATGAGTGAAACTTTTCTGCGGATTTTGCTGGATATCTGCGAAAATGATTATCCCTACGTGCCCTTTGCGGATTTTTTTCACAGTATCCGCTCCATGTTCCTGCCCATCCTTTATCTGCTGGGAACGAAGGTACCAAAGGCGGAGGTGTATCATGCCACTTCCACGGGCTATGGGGGTATGCTGGCCGCCCTGGGGGCGTGGAGGTATCAAAGGCCCTGTATTATTACGGAGCACGGGATTTATACCCGGGAGCGGGAGGAGGAAATCCTGCGGGCAAAATGGATCCCGCCCCAGTTCCGGCAGCAGTGGATCAACATGTTTTACATGCTTTCCCACTGTGCCTATGACCGGGCCGACAGCGTTACGGCCCTCTTCGAGCGTTATTCGGAAATCCAGGAGTCCCTTGGCTGTTCTCCCTTCAAGCAGAAGGTGATTGAAAATGGGATACGGATGGAGCGTTTTGAGGGGATAAAGCCCAAGGAGCCCGATGGATTTATTGATATTACGGCGGTGGCGCGTATCCATCCCATCAAAGATATCAAGACTATGATTCAGGGTTTTTTTGACTTAAAGCAGCGGGTCCCCAACACCCGTCTCCACATCCTGGGGGATACGGACGATGAAGAATACGGGGAGGAATGTGTAAGCTTGATTGAGCAGCTTGGTGTCCCCGATATCGACATGCCGGGAAATGTGGACGTTATCCGGTATCTTGAGAATACGGATTTTACGGTCTTAAGCAGCATTTCGGAAGGGCAGCCCCTGGCAGTGCTGGAGTCCCTGGCAGCCGGCCGTCCCTGCGTAACCACGGATGTGGGCTGCTGCCGGGAGCTTTTGGAAGGGAGTGGCCGGGACAATCTGGGCGCAGCCGGGATTGTCGTGCCGCCCATGCACTCCCAGGCGCTGGCAAACGCCATGGAAACCTTATGCCGGCAGCCCCTGCTGCGCAGGGAAATGGCCAAGGCCGGAAAGACGCGGGTCAGAACTTACTACAGGCACGAGGATATGATCGCGCGATATAACCAAAATTATGAGGAGGTGGTCAGGGGATGGCCGGAATCGGGTTCGAACTGAAAAAACTGTTTTCACGGAAAGGGATGCTCGCCACCGTGCGGGCTTACGGCTATGCCACCATGGTCTGCGCAGGCCCAATGCTCTTAGGCTTCTTTCTGCTGCTGGCCTGTATGCTCATGGCGGATTTTGCCGGGGCGGCGCGGCACACCAGAGAGCTATTGGTTACCATGATCACCCACGCCCTTTTGGGCTCCCTGGTGGTGACGTCCCTGTTTTCCATGCTGACCACCCGTTTTTGCGCGGACATGCTGTATGAGAAGAAATACGGGCCCATAATTACTTCCTTTTACGGCAGTCTTTGGATGATGTTAAGCTTCGGAGGGCTTTTTTACGGTATCTTTTTACATTTTTCCGGGGTGGAGCTTTTCTACCGGGTACAGTCTTTTGCGCTGTTTATGGTGCTGATCGTGGTGTGGACGGAGATCAACTATCTGACCATGCTGAAAAATTACAGGAGCATTATGGCAGCCTTCACCGTGTCGGTGGCTGCGGCTCTTATCCTTGGGGCTGTGTTTATCTGGTTTTTCCATATCGAGGTGGTATCTGCGCTGATGGCTTCCATCACCGTCGGCTATTCCATCATGCTGGTATGGTATTTTATCCTGATCTACCAGTATTTTCCTGAGGGGACAGGAACTTCCATACGGTTTCTGCAGTGGTTTGACATAACACCCCAGCTTGCCTTTACCGGATTCTTTGTGACCTTGGGGTTGTTTGGGCATTTGGTGCTGATGTGGTGGGCAAGTCCCCTGAAGGTGCAGGTGGAAGGGCTGTTTTACGGGGCACCTTCCTATGATGTGCCGGCCATTTTTGCCTTTTTCTCCATCCTGATCACTACGGTAAACTTCAACACCTTTGTGGAGACGCGTTTTTATGTGAGGTACAAGGAATATTTCAGTCTGTTTAACGACGGTGGTTCCATCAAGAATATCAACGAGGCAGAAAAGACCATGGTTCACGTGCTGGCCGATGAGCTGGGGTATATGTCCCTAAAGCAGATTTTTTCCACCCTGGCCTTCCTTATTTTCGGCACGATCCTTCTGCCCATGCTGCCTTTGGGCTTTAACAGTGAGATGCTGCGGATTTTCAGGACCTTGTGCGTGGGCTATGGATTTTTCGCCATCGGAAACAGCGTCATGCTCTGCTCCCAGTATTTTGCGGACCTGACGGGAGCGTTTGTCAGCGCTTTGCTATTTGCCTTGGTTTCCAATGGAGCAACTCTGGCCCTGGCTGTTTTTACCGATTCGTTTTATGGCTTTGGATTCCTGATAGGGAGCCTGCTGTTTGCCCTGACGGCCATTCTTCGGCTCTGCGCCTATCTGCGGAAGCTGAAATATCATGTATTGAGCCGCCAGCCTCTGTTCGCGAGCCAGCAGGAGGGAGGATTCACCCGTCTTGCCGATTGGGCGGACAGAAGAACCCTGCGTGTCCAAAGGAGGACCGGGGAACAGGAGGTAAGCTATGACAGGTCAGACGTCTGAACTGTTACGGAATAGAAAACAAGACACCGGAAAGGAGGGTATCGCAACATGCTGCGAAAAAGAATGATTTCTGTCATTGGCCTGCTGCTGGCCATGAGTATGGTTTTTTCCGCCTGCGGGATGGAAACGGAGGAGACGAAAGAGGGCGTTGGAGAAACGGACAGTACCCAGGTTTCCATTGATGATGTAAGCGTTACGGATTCTTCCGTAATTTACCAGGATGACGATGAGGACTCCATCGTCACCATGTATCTGACCGTGCGGCAGGGAAATGAAACCGACAACACCAATCACACCTGGGAGGAGGTCAATGCCCATTCCGTTTACTATTATCAGGAGCAGGGAATCGAAAGATACCGGGTGGCTGGCATCCTTCAGGTGGGAGACGAAAACGGGCCTGTCATGGGGATGTTCGGCTATGGGGAATTTGCCCCCAACTGTACGGTACAGATCCGCGGGCAGACCAGCTCACGTTCCCCCCAGAAGTCCTATAAGATCGAGATAAACAAAAATGAAGGATATTGGCGGGAGCAGCGCACCATCGCCCTGAACAAGCATGTGTACGACTCGGCGCGTTTCCGCAACAAGCTAAGCTACGATCTGTTGAAGACCATTCCCGGGGCTATCAGCGCAAGAACCCAGTTTGTACACCTCTATGTAAAGGATGAGACCACAGGCAGCACAAACGCCCAGTTTGAGGATTACGGCTTGTATACCCAGGTGGAACAGATGAACAAGACTTATCTTCGGAATCATGGGCTGGACGAGAACGGCCAGCTTTATAAGGCCACTATGTTTGAATTCCTGCGGTATGAGGATGTCATTCTGGAGACCAGCGACCCGGATTATGATAAGACGGCCTTTGAGCAGGTTTTGGAGATCAAGGGAAACGATGACCATTCCAAGCTCATCGCCATGCTGGAGGATTTAAACAATTATTCCATCCCCATAGAGACCACCTTTGCCAAATATTTTGACGAGGAGAATTATTTTACCTGGCTGGCTTTCCAGCTTCTGACGGGGAACCAGGACACCACCGCACAGAATTTTTATCTGTACAGTCCTCAGAACGGGAACAAGTGGTACTTTATTTCCTGGGATAACGATAATGCCTGGGATTATATGGAAGGCATTACCTACGGCGGGGAATCCCCAGGTTATCATTATGACCTGGGTGTCTCCAACTACTGGGGCAGCATTCTGCACCAGCGGGTCTTAAAATCGGAGGAACTTCGGAATAAGCTGATAGAGAAGGTGGAGGAGTTGATGGGGCTGGTGACCAGGGAGCGGGTCAGCGAGATGGTGGAAACCTACAGCAATATTACCAGGCAGTATCTGTCCCAGCTTCCGGATCAGATGTATGCCCCCGAGGATATGGAGACCTTTGAGGAGATCATTAAGACCATACCTGATGAAATGGAATATAATTACCAGTTTTTCCTGACCAGCCTGGAAAGCCCCATGCCCTTTTATCTGACAGAACCCACCATTGCGGACGGACAGATAATATTTAGCTGGGATCCCTCCTACGATTTTGATGATGAGGCGCTGACTTACAAATTCGAGCTGTCCCAGGATTATACCTTTACGAATACCATCAATGTCCAGGATCAGCTTATGGTGCCCCAGGCCTTTTGTGATATTCTGCCCACCGGACAATATTTTGTCCGGGTCACCTGCGCCAATGCAAGCGGTATGACCCAGACAGCCATGGAAATCTACGAGGGAGAGGACGAGGTAAAGCATTACGGCGTCATGTCCTTCTATGTGAATCCGGATGGAACTATCGTGAGAGGGTAGGTGGGCCGCATGAAATTCCGTCATGAATTGAAGTATCTGATCAACTACGGGGAAGCGGAGCTTTTAAAGGAACGGCTGGGCGTTATTTTAAAGCGTGACTCCCATGCCGCAAACGGAAGCTACAGTATCCGAAGCCTGTATTTCGATGACTACTGGGATACGGCTTACCGGGATAAGCTGGGCGGCTTCGGCGGCCGGAGAAAGTACCGGATTCGGCTATACGACCTTGACGAGGGCCTGATACGGCTGGAGTGCAAGATAAAAAGGGAAAGCTATATCCGCAAGCTGTCCGCGCCCTTGAACCGGGAGGAGACAGAGCGGATCCTGGAGGGACAATATGGGTTCCTCCTGCAGCGGCAGGAGCCTATTTGCCGTCAGTTTTATTACGAATGTATGAGCCGCATGCTGCGCCCAAAGGTGTATGTGGATTATGAGAGGGAGCCTTATATGCTGGAGGTCGGGGATGTGCGGATCACCTTTGACCGGGATGTGCGGAGCGCCTCCCCCGGCGGGGCTATCGCCGATAAAAATAAGGTATTCTGGCATGTGCTGGAGCCGGGGAAGCTGGTTCTTGAAGTGAAGTTCACGGAATTCCTTCCCCGGATGGTCCGGGAGGCGCTTCCCCTTCGGGCCGCTGACCTCAGCGCCGTGTCCAAATATACGCTGTGCTGCGACAAAATAAATTTTCTGTCGGCCCGTGAGGCTGAAGTATAAAACATAAATGATCTGGCCGTGAGGCTTAAAAGTAAGGGAGAGAAATCGTATGAGTGTTCAGGACGTAATCAAAAACTCGTTTTTGGAATCCTATGGAAGTATTTACACATTGAGCTCCGTGGTGACAATGGTCATTGTCCTGGCGGCGGCACTGTTGTTTGGGCTGTTTATCTGCCTGATCTACAATAGATTTTACCGGGGCGTGGTATATAACCGCTCCTTTGCGGTTACCCTGGTGGGAATGACGATCATGACAGCCATGGTAACGATGGCCATCAGTACTAACGTGGTGATTTCCCTTGGTATGGTGGGAGCGCTTAGTATTGTCCGTTACCGTACCGCAGTCAAAGAGCCCCTGGATCTTCTGTATCTGTTCTGGGCCATCACCACGGGCATTACCGTGGGGGCACAGATGTATCCCCTTTCTGTGATCGCCGCGGTTTTCATGACGCTGGTACTGGTGGGCTTTAACCGCCGCAAGGCAAGGGGAAACCTGTATATCGTCGTGGTGCATTACAGCGACGAGGACGCTTACGACATGATTCGCCGAGCCATGGGAACGATAAAATACCGTGTCAAATCAAAAACCATGCGTGGAAATACCAACGAGATGGCTATGGAGGTTTATCTTGGCAACAAGAACATGGCATTTGCGGAAAAGCTTAAGGATATTGACGGGGTGGAGGATGTTACGACAATACAGTATGACGGTGAATATCATGCATAAGCAGAGACATTGCGGGAGAGGGCTGAAGGGGCGGCGGGTGTTTTGCCTTCTGCTCCCGGCCCTGCTTCTTTTTCTTGCAGGCTGCAATGGGACACAACAGAGGCCTGAGGAGACAGAGGAGGAAGGCGCCGCTTCCGCAGAGACTGCCGTATATACCTACGAGGCAAGCCGGGAGGCCTTTTACAATCCTCTTATAGGATTTGCCCCCGAGGCGGACTATGAGGAGGCGGTGGGGGAAAACACCCTGGTATACCTGGGGATTCTCTGGAAGGACATTGAGCCGGAGGAGGGCGTCTACGACTTTTCCGTGGTGGAGGAGAACAACCATTTGAAACAGTGGCGGGAGGAGGGAAAGCATGTGGTCTTACGCTTCCAGTGCGACAAGCCCTCCGGGGAAGAGCATATGGACATTCCCCAGTGGCTTTATGAGAAAACCGGGGACGGTACCTTTTATGCCTATTACAGTTCCCACAAGGGCTATTCCCCCGATTACTCCAACCCGGCATTCATTGAGGCCCACGCCAGGGCAATCGAAGCCCTGGGCGCGTATTTCGGCCAGGACAGCTTTGTCAGTTACGTGGAGCTGGGAAGCCTGGGGCACTGGGGAGAATGGCATGTCAACTATGAGTCCGGAATCGTAAGAATGCCAAAGGAGGAGGTGCGGGAACAGTATGTCCAGCCTTACCTTTCGGCCTTCCCAAACGCCAAGATCCTCATGCGCCGCCCCTTTAACACGGCGGCAAAATACGGCTTCGGCCTGTATGACGACACGGCCGGAAACCCGGAGGCCACGGCAGACTGGCTTGACTGGATTCAAAACGGCGGGGATTATAGCCAGGCGGAGGAGGAAAATGCCCTTTCCCCCATGCCGGACGCCTGGAAAACGGCTCCCATCGGCGGAGAATTCAACAGCGACATCCCCATGCCGGATATGCTTACCTCGGGCCTTGACACCACGTTGTCCCTGCTGGAGCAATCTCACACTTCCTTTCTGGGGCCCTATTGCCCCACCGGACTGACGGAGGAAAACGGGTTGGGATGTGAGGAGGGCATTGACGCAGCGCGAAAAAAGCTGGGCTACCGGTTCCGGGTGGAAAGCGCCTCCGTAGAGGAACTGCCGGAGACATCCTCCTATCAGGTCTCCCTTACTTGGCAGAACGACGGGATCGCGCCCATGTACTGGGACTGGGAGGTATATCTCTATTTTTATGATGAGGAGCAGACCCTTCTTGGCCGGTGGCCTGTGGAGGTGAATACCACAAAGCTGCTTCCTGGGGAAACCGTCATAAGTGAGACGGAGGTACCGGCGGATTTGATGGAGCGGGGAATCTATGTGGCGCTGGGGATAGAGGACCCCATGACAGGGCAGCCGTCGGTACATCTCGCCATGGAGACGGAAACCATCGGCCTTACCCATGTACTGTGGGAGAGAAGCAGCCGATAGGTTGTGCAATTAAAAAAAACGTGTTATAATGCATAACAATAGGGTTCGCGAAGGGGTTCCTGTTGTACTTGACAATAGGGTTCGCGAAGGGGTTCCTATTGTATACCCGTATCAGCAGGAGGATATGATATGAGGATTCTGGTAAACAGCAAGGAAATGAAGGAGTGTGACAACTGCGCCATTGAGGGCTTTGGCGTGCCCTCCCTGGTATTGATGGAGCGCGCGGCCCTGTCCGTGGTGGAGGAGATTTTAAAAGAAGCTGTCAAACGGGAGCGCTGCCTGGTGGTCTGCGGCCTTGGAAATAACGGTGGCGACGGTTTGGCCATTGCCCGCCTGCTATATCAAAAGGGCAGCCGGGTGACGGTGTTCTGTGATATGAAAAAGGATAAAGCCACTCCGGAGACCCTGCGGCAGTATGAGATTCTCTGCCGCTATGGGATTCCCGTGGTGGATGCCATGCCGGAGGGGGACTTCGATATCATCATCGACGCCATCTTCGGTATCGGTTTGTCCAGGGCAGTGGAGGGCCGCTGGCGGGAGTTGATCGAGAGGCTCAATGAAAAGAAGGGCTACAAGATTTCCGTGGATATCCCCTCGGGAATCCGCGCCGATACGGGCCAGGTCTTAGGCTGCGCTTTCCGGGCGGATCTGACCGTGACCTTTGCCTATGAAAAGGTGGGGCTTCTCCTCTCCCCCGGCGCTCTTTACAGCGGCAGGGTGGCAGTGGCCGACATTGGCATCGGTAAAGATAGCTGGCAGGAGAGAAAGCCCTCCGCCTTCGCCTATGAGAAGACGGATGTAAGACTGCTTCCGAAGCGGCACGCGTTTTCCAACAAGGGCAGCTACGGCAAGGTGCTTGTGATCGCGGGAAAGAAAAATATGGTGGGAGCGGCCTACTTCAGCGCAAAGGCGGCGGCCATGACCGGGTGTGGTCTGGTTAAGATACTCACGGCGGAGGAGAACCGCGTCATTTTACAGGGCCGGCTGCCGGAGGCGGTTCTGGAAACCTGGGAGGAGCAGACGGAAGAAAAATTCCTGGAAACCCTACAATGGGCGGACGTGGTGGTGGCCGGGCCGGGGCTTGGGACGGATACGGCGGTGGGGATACTGCTAAAGCAGCTGCTTGAGGAAAGTGGCAAGCCGCTGATTCTGGACGCGGACGCTTTGAATATCATTGCGAAAGAACCGAAGCTGTTAGAAGGCCACGGAAGGACGATCATTATCACCCCTCACCTGGGCGAGATGTCCAGGCTTACGGGAAAGACCATCGAGGAATTGAAGGAAGATCTGCCGGGGGAGGCCCTGGCCTTTGCTCGAGCTCATAATGTCATCTGTGTGCTCAAGGACGCCAGGACGGTGACAGCCTTTCCCGATGGCACCTTTTACATCAACACCAGCGGCAACAACGGCATGTCCACCGCAGGGGCCGGGGATGTGCTTACCGGGGTGATAGCCTCCCTTATCGCGCAGGGGATGACGCCGGATAAAGCCGCTTCCTTTGGCGTATTCCTCCACGGGATGGCAGGGGACGCCGCAGCCCTGGAAAAGGGCTGCTACAGCATGCTCGCCTCGGATATCCTGGGGGGAATCCGGCAGGTTACAAAAAACGGGGACGCATGTTACGGTGCCGCCTATGGACAGGAACAATTTCAAGAGGAAGGAAGCAGAGTATGAACACCTATAGCAGAGTTTACGCAGCGGTGGATTTGGATGCCATACTGCATAACATAGAAGCAATGAAAGGAAATATCAACCCGGACACCCAGATCATGGCCGTTATCAAGACCGACGGCTACGGCCATGGGGCCGTACCTGTCGGACAGGTGCTGGAGCCGCTGCCCTGTGTGTGGGGATATGCGGTGGCCACGGCGGAGGAAGGACTGATTTTGCGGAGGAACGGGTTAAAAAAGCCCATTCTGGTTTTGGGAGCTACCTTTCCGGAGCAGTACCATGCTCTGGCAGAGGCGGATATCCGACCTACGGTATATTCTTTAAAACAGGCCCTGGAAATGTCGAACTCTCTTACGGGAACCAACCTGGACTTTAAAATCCACGTCAAGATTGACACCGGATTAAGCCGCCTGGGCTTTCAGGTGACGGAGGAGG
The DNA here is from genome assembly GCA_944381535.1 of uncultured Lachnospiraceae bacterium. GTDB lineage: Bacteria > Bacillota > Clostridia > Lachnospirales > Lachnospiraceae > 14-2. Next base: position 22,333 of record CALWLN010000021.1, on the reverse strand, counting down.
CTGCGGAGGAGATTGCACGGATCAGCGGCCTTGCGCATATGATATTGGAAGGCGTTTTTACGCATTACGCAAAATCGGACGCGGCGGATAAAACCATGGCGAAAGAGCAGCTTTCGGCCTTTCATGTCATGGAGGGGCTTTTGAGGAAACGAAAGGTATCCTGGGCCCTTTGCCATTCCTGCAACAGCGGGGGGATCATTGATCTGCGGGAAGCGAATATGGATCTGGTGCGGGCCGGAATCAGTCTCTATGGCATGTGGCCCTCCGATGAGGTGCAAAAGGAACGGGTGGACTTAAAGCCCGCATTGTCCTTAAAGAGCCGTATTGTTTTTTTAAAGGATTTGGAGCCGGGCAGGACCATCAGCTACGGGGCCACCTACACGGTGAAGGAGCCCATGAAGGTGGCCACGGTTCCGGTGGGTTACGGAGATGGTTATCCCAGAAGCCTGTCCAACCGGGGATATGTATTGATCCGGGGGCGCAAAGCTCCCATCTGTGGTCGAATCTGTATGGACCAGTTCATGGTGGATGTAACGGATATTCCGGTGGTGTCTGAAGGAGATGAGGTGGTGCTCATTGGAACCAGCGGCGATGAGACCATCACTATGGAAGAACTGGGAGAGCTGTCCGGCCGGTTTAACTATGAATTCGCCTGCGATCTGGGCAAGCGGATTCCCCGGGTCTATTACAGGTACGGCGTTATAGTGGATTCGCGGGATTATTTCGGAGAGTAGGAAGCTGTGCCCGGATCATTTCGGAGAACAGGAAGTATCGTTCCATTATTTCGGAGCATAAGAGGGAATACACACGAGAAAAATGGGAATAATAGGATGGTAAACCTATAATCACGAATTTTTGGAGTGTGACACAATGATTATCCGAAGAGGAGATATTTTCTATGCAGATCTGCGTCCGGTGGTGGGCTCGGAGCAGGGCGGCATCCGCCCGGTACTGGTGATCCAGAACGACGTCGGCAACCGGCACAGCCCCACAGTGATCTGTGCGGCCATTACATCTAAGATGAATAAAGCGAAGCTTCCCACCCATGTGGAGCTTGAAGCGAAAAAATACTCACTGGTGAAGGATTCCGTCGTTTTGCTGGAACAGCTCCGCACCATAGATAAAATCCGTCTGAAGGATAAGGTATGCCATCTGGATGTGGAAATTTTGAGAAAAGTGGACAAAGCGCTGGAGATAAGCCTGGAATTATATACATAAGCTTGACGGGACTTTGGATTTTATGTTATATTTTCAAGTGTTTATACAAATAAATTACATTTAAATTTAATAAGAAAAGGAGTTGGAAACATTATGGACGACGGCGGTAATCCTCTCATAGGACTTATCGTATTTGTGATACTGCTGATATTGGACGCGGTATTGTACGGATTTGCCATCGCGGCGGACAATGTAAGTGACAGCCTGGTGGACAAGAAAGCGGAAGAGGGAAACAAGCGGGCCTTGTGGCTGCAAAAAATCCTGGACCCCCCATACAAGGTATATCATATTATGCAGATCTGGATGACCTTGATCAGTGTGACGGTGGGAATCTACCAGGGAAGGCTGTATGGACGGCTTGCCTATGAAAGCTTTTTTCCTCCCGGACAGCCGGAATGGGTGTTGCGCCTTTGTTATGTGCTGGCGACGGTGATCGGCGTATTTCTTCTGGCCTCTCTGGGAATCATCGCGCCCCAGAAGCTTGCCGTTCGGGGGAGTGAGAAATGGGCCTTCGGGCTGGCGGGAATTGTACGGGTCATGACAGTGATCTTTACCCCCATCGGATTTCTTTCGGAAAAGCTGTCTAATCTGGTGGTCCGTATCTGCGGGATGGACCCCAATGCCAATCTGGATGATGTGACCGAGGAGGAGATTATCTCCATGGTCAATGAGGGCCATGAGCACGGGGTGCTGGAGGCCAGCGAGGCGGAGATGATTCACAACATTTTTGAGTTTGGGGATAAAGTGGCCGGAGATATTATGACCCACCGCAAGCATGTGATCGCCGTGGACGGAGACAAGTCCTTAGAGGAAGCCTTGGAGTATATGCTGGAGAAAAACAATTCCAGATTTCCGGTCTTTAACGGGAATATCGATTACATAACCGGCGTGGTACATATCAAGGACGCCATGATTTTAAGCCGGCAGGAAGCCCTTCTTAAACTGCCCTTAAATCAGGTGCCGGGGCTGGTGCGTGAGGTGAGCTTCATCCCGGAGACCAGAAATATCAATATGCTGTTTAAAACCATGCAGTCCCAGAAAAATCACATGGCAATCGTGGTGGACGAATACGGACAGACCGCGGGGATTGTGACCATGGAGGATATTCTGGAGGAAATTGTCGGCAATATCTTAGACGAATATGATGAGGAGGACGCCATGATTCTGCCCCAGAGCGACGGAAGTTATCTGATGCGGGGGATGGCTCCCCTGGATGAGGTGTGCGAGGTTCTGTCCCTGGAATACGAAGAACTTGAGGATTACGAGACTTTAAACGGATATCTGATCTCACTGATTGACAAGATTCCCAGCGACCACGAACAATTTGAGATTGTGGACCGGGGATACCGGTTCTCTGTGCTTTCCGTGGAGAATAAGATCATTCAGGTCGTGCGGGTGACGGCGGAGCCTAAGTCAGTAGACGCGCGTGATGAGAGCGGCGGAAAGGAGCCGTAAAAACAGGCGTGGCGGAAGAGAAAGCCGTCTGGCTATGGACGGAGTAAGAATTACGAAATATGGAAAAGAGGAAAAAACATGTCAGGACATTCGAAATTTGCCAATATCAAACACAAAAAAGAGAAAAACGACGCAGCCAAGGGTAAGATCTTTACCATTATCGGCAGAGAGCTTGCGGTAGCTGTGAAGGAGGGGGGACCGGATCCCGCCAACAACAGCAAGCTTCGGGATGTGATCGCCAAGGCCAAGGCAAACAATATGCCCAACGATACCATCGACAGAGGAATCAAGAAGGCGGCTGGCGACGCAGCCTCCGTCAATTATGAGTATGTATCCTATGAAGGGTACGGTCCCGGCGGGATTGCCATCATTGTGGACGCGCTGACGGACAACAAGAACCGGACGGCAGCCAATGTGCGCAGCGCCTTTACAAAGGGAAAGGGAAATATCGGTACGCCGGGCTGTGTGTCCTACATGTTCGACAAAAAAGGCCAGATCATCATCGACAAGGAAGAGTGTGAGACGGAAGCCGATGATCTGATGATGATCGCCTTAGACGCCGGCGCGGAGGATTTTGCCGAGGAGGAGGACAGCTTTGAGGTGATCACGGATCCGGACGCCTTCAGCGAGGTCCGGCAAAAGCTGGAGGAGGAAGGAATTCCCATGGCTTCAGCGGAGGTGACGATGATTCCTCAGAACTGGGTGGAGCTAGAGGACGAGGAAGCTGTGAAAAATCTACAGCGAACCCTGGATATGCTGGATGAGGACGACGACGTGCAGGCGGTTTACCACAACTGGGATGAATAAGAAAGAGAAGGAGCGCCATATGGAAGCTGTAGACTGTGCCATAGGCCGGTTCCCGGAACTTCTGTTTTCCGTCGAGGACCCCTTGAAAAATTTTAAGAAGGACACCTACGAGCCGGCTTTTCGGGCTTATCAGGAGGAAAACCGGGAGATTTTCGAAGCGATCACGGAAGCGTATGAGGCCAGTCCCGCGCCGGAGCAGCTTTTGACGGATCTGGCAGAAGCTTTGGTGTCAAAGGTCAACCAGGAGCTGGCGGGAAAGAAACGGCGGCAGATGGAGGAGGCGCTGATGAACTACAATATGGCCATCGTCGTCTATGTGAATCCGGCGCTGATTCTCTGCAATGAGACCTTCGGACCGCGCCTGGCTCAGGAAGTGACAGCCCGGTGGAAGGCGAATTTTCCAAAGACGAATCTGAAGGTTTCGGATTTTGAGACCATCAACAGCGGTTTTAAAAAAAGATTCTGCTATATCACCACAGCGGTCTGTGAAAGCCTGGGCAAGCCCGACGACTGTTATGAGCTTACGCTCCTTCGAAATTACCGGGATACCTTTCTGATGGGGAGTCCCGGTGGAGCGGCGTTGGTGGAGAACTACTATGACGTCGCACCCACCATTGTAAAGCATATCGATCAGCTGCCAAAGAGAAAGGAAATTTACGCGGGAATCTGGCAGGAATACCTGAACCCTTGCGTAAAATTCATTGAGGAACATAAAAACGAGCAATGCCGGGGATTATATCAGGATATGGTGGATACCCTGACAAAGCGGTATTTTCATCAGGAGGACACGTATCATGAGTGACAATTACAGACAGGAAACCATATGTATTCAGTCCGGCTGGAAGCCGAAAAACGGTGAGCCACGGATTTTACCCATTTACCAGAGCACGACCTTTAAGTATGACGACAGCGACCAGATGGGCCGGCTGTTTGATCTGGAGGAAAACGGATATTTTTATACCCGCCTGCAGAATCCAACCAACGACGCGGTGGCGGCCAAGATTACCGAGCTGGAGGGCGGCGTGGCCGGAATGCTCACCTCTTCCGGGCAGGCGGCCAATTACTATGCTATTTTCAATATCTGTGAGGCCGGAGACCATTTTGTGTGCTCCTCCACCGTGTACGGAGGCACCTTTAATCTGTTTGGCGTGACCATGAAGAAGATGGGGATCGACTGCACCTTCGTGGATCCGGACGCCTCCGAGGAGGAGATCGGCAAGGCCTTCCGGCCAAACACCAAGGCGCTGTTTGCGGAGACTATCGCCAATCCCGCTCTGGTGGTTGTGGATATTGAAAAATTCGCGAGGATCACCCATTCCCACGGCGTTCCGCTGATCATGGACAATACCTTCCCTACTCCCATCAACTGCCAGCCTTTCAAGTGGGGGGCGGATATCGTGACCCATTCCACCACAAAATACATGGACGGCCATGCCATGTGCGTGGGCGGCTGTATCGTGGACAGCGGCAATTTCGACTGGACCCGGTACCCGGACAAATTCCCGGGACTGACACAGCCCGATGAGTCCTACCACGGCATTGTCTACACCGAGCGCTTTGGCAAGGGGGCCTACATCACCAAGGCCACCGCCCAGGTGATGCGGGATCTTGGTTCCATCCAGTCCCCCCAGAATGCCTTTTTGTTAAATGTGGGCCTGGAAACCCTGCACCTTAGAGTTCCACGCCACTGCGAGAACGCCCAGAAGGTAGCGGAATTCTTAAATGGCCACGAGCGTGTGGCCTGGGTAAATTTTGCGGGACTTCCCGACAATCCCTATCACGCCCTGGCTCAGAAATATATGCCAAAGGGCACTTGCGGCGTCATTTCTTTCGGAATCAAGGGAACCCGGGAGGAAACCGTGGCATTTATGGACCGGTTAAAGATGATTGCCATTGTGACCCATGTGGCGGACGCCAGGACCTGCGTTCTTCATCCCGCCAGCCATACCCACCGGCAGTTGAACGACGAGCAGCTTCTGGAAGCGGGCGTGAAGCCGGATTTGATTCGTCTGTCCATAGGGCTTGAGCATGTGGACGACATCATAGAGGATCTGAAGCAGGCACTGGAGCAGTAGATCGGATACCCCGCTGCCTGGTTTGTTGCTTGCGGGAATCAAAGGGAAAGGGGAAAGTCATATGAAGAATATATTATTTGTGGCGTCAGAATGTGTACCGTTTATCAAAACCGGCGGTCTGGCCGACGTCTGCGGCGCGCTGCCCAGAGAGTTTGATAAGGAAGAGTGGGATGTAAGAGTCGTATTGCCAAACTACAGCTGTATTCCGGAGCAGTGGCGGGACCAGTTTGAATACGTGACCCATTTTTATATGGGAGCCGGTCCCTATATTCCTGAGAAATATGTGGGTGTGCTGACATGTCAGTATCGCGGGATCACCTACTACTTTATTGACAATCAGGAATATTTTAACACGTTTCTGCCTTATGGAGATATACGGGGAGACATTGAAAAATTTATCTTTTTTGACAAGGCCGTTCTCTCCATGCTGCCCTTGATCAACTTCCACCCGGACCTTTTGCACTGTCATGACTGGCAGACCGGTCTCATTCCCGTCTACTTGAAAACGGAATTTGCCGGTTCGGAATTTTTCCGGGGAATCAAGTCCATTATGACTATCCACAACCTGAAATTCCAGGGCGTTTGGGATGTGGAGACCATCCGGGGGTTAAGCGGCCTTCCGGCAGAGTTGTTCACGCCCGACAAGCTGGAGTTTAACAAGGGCGCCAATATGTTAAAAGGCGGCCTGGTGTATGCGGACTACATCACAACCGTCAGCAATACCTACGCCGGGGAGATACAGTCCGACTACTATGGCGAGGGCTTAAACGGCCTGCTGTACGCGAGACGCCTGGACATGCAGGGCATTGTAAACGGAATCGATTATCAGGAGTACGACCCGGTTCACGATAAGAAAATTTACACCAATTATAATGTCGGCTCTTTCCGAAAGAAGAAATGGAAAAACAAGACGGCCATTCAAGAGGAACTGGGCCTTGAGGTGGACAAGAAAAAATTCATGATCGGTCTGATCTCCCGGCTCACAGACCAGAAGGGCCTGGATCTGATCGAATGCGTCATGGAGCAGATCGTGGACGAATTCACCCAGTTCGTGGTGATCGGTACCGGGGAAAACAAGTACGAGAACATGTTCCGGCACTATGCCTGGAAATATCCGGGCCGGGTATCGGCGAACATCTGTTATTCCGAGGATCTGGCTCACAAGCTGTACGCGGCTGCCGACGCTTTTCTCATGCCCTCCCGGTTCGAGCCCTGCGGGCTGACCCAGCTGATCTCCTTCCGCTACGGCACTGTGCCCATCGTGCGGGAGACCGGAGGCCTGAAGGATACGGTACAGCCCTACAATGAGTATGAGAATACCGGGGACGGTTTTTCCTTCGCCAACTACAAGGCCCATGAGATGCTGAATGTAATCAATTACGCCAAGAAAATCTACTTTGAACGGAAGCGGAACTGGAATTGCTTGGTGGACCGGGGAATGGCAAAGGATTATTCCTGGAGGGCGTCCACCGGAAAATACGAAGGTCTTTACCGGTATCTTCTGGGGATGGTGTAATGCTTTTATGCTGGTTTTGGCATAACAACAGAGAAGATTCTTTTGAAATTTGAAACCGGAGGTTTATTCATCATGCGTAATCTTAAAATTACAGACCTTGTAACCATAGCCCTGGTAGCCGCCATCCTTTGCGTTCTCGCGCCGGCATCCATCACATTGGGATTCACCCCCATCCCCATTACCCTGGGGACCTTCGCCATGCTGATGGCGGGAATCATCCTGGGCCGCACCCGCGGAACGGTTTGCGTTCTCGTCTATATCCTGCTGGGCGCTGTGGGCCTTCCTGTATTTTCCGGCTATATGGGTGGCGCGCAGAAGATTCTCGGCCCCACCGGCGGCTATATCTGGGGATATCTGTTCCTGGTGTGGATCACCGGCTTTTTCGTGGAGTATTTCAAGGGAAAATGGTACATGTGCCTTGTGGGCGCCGTTTTGGGGACCGCTGCCTGCTATGCTTTCGGAACGCTGTGGATGATGATTTCCCTGCAAATGTCCTTCCTGGAGGCAGTCATGGCGGGAGTTGTGCCCTTTATCCCCTTTGATATTGTGAAGATCATTATCGCTGTGGTTGCGCTTATTCCGGTGCGCGGTATTTTGGCGCGGCAAAATCTTATCTCAAAGGGCAAATAAATCCGACTAAAAATCATTTTTCTTCACATACTAAAAGAAAATTGGAAAGCGCAAGGTGTAACCGAGGACTATGGCAGTGGCTGTAGTCCTTTTGTATGGCAAAGCCTGCCGGTTCTTAAGGAAAAGCACCTTCCGTGAGAGGATGATACCATGAACAAAGGTCAGGAACTGGACAAAAAGGATATCGAACAGAAGGAAAATGAAGAGATTAAGGATATGGGACAGCTCACCCTGGACCACAGCCGGCAGAAGCACCGGATTCATCTGCTGTCCATCATCGGAGAGGTTGAGGGCCATGAGTGCTTAAACGGCAACGCCAAGTCCACCAAATACGAGCACATCTTACCAAAGCTTGCGGCCATTGAGGACGATGACCAGGTGGATGGCGTGATGGTGCTGATCAATACCGTGGGCGGCGATGTGGAATCGGGCCTGGCCATTGCGGAGATGATCGCTTCCTTAAGCAAACCCACCGTGTCGCTGGTGCTGGGAGGAAGCCACTCTATCGGAGTACCTCTTGCAGTATCCACGGACTATTCCTATATCGTTCCCACCGGGACCATGGTGATACATCCGGTGCGGCTGACCGGGCTGGTGATAGGCGCGCCCCAGACCTATGACTATTTTCAGCAGATGCAGGATCGGATCGTGGGCTTTATCAGCGACCATTGTTTTGCTAAAAAGGAGCGGCTGGAAGAGATGATGCTGAATACGGGGATGCTGACCAAGGATCTGGGGACGATTCTGGTGGGGGCTCAGACGGTGGAGGAAGGCATTATCAATGAGGTGGGAGGCATCGACGAGGCTATGAAGCGGCTCCATACCATGATTGACGAGACCAGACAGGAAAATCAATAAAAAATGAAAAGCAATAATGACAGCGGAGCCGAAATATGATATACTTACAAAGTATGGAAACAAGACAAAGGAGAAAGGCAGGGGAGTCATCGTGTCATTATTGGAAGCTATTTTTATGGGAATCATCCAGGGATTAACAGAATTTCTTCCTGTAAGCAGTTCAGGACATCTGGCTATCTTTAAGAATCTTTTTCAGGTGAACACGGATACCGGTATGCTCTTTGACGTCATGCTTCATGTGGGGACCCTGGTTGCGGTATTTGCGGTATACTACAGAGACATCGGCAAAATGATCGTGGAGGGGGTCCGTCTGTTGGGAGACGTTTTCTACAACATAGGTGCTTTTTTCAGAAACAAGATTGGAAAGAAAGAGATTCCTTACCGCAAGGTCGTGAAAAACGGCTACCGTAAATTCGACCTTCTGGTAATCGTCTCCACCATTCCAACCGCTATCATAGGCTTTGCGGCACGGGATTTGGTGGAAATGGCGTCGCAGGTTCTGCTGATACCGGGAATCTGTCTGGTGGTGACAGCCATTCTGCTGTTCCTCTCAGACCGTGTTCCTGCGGGAAAGAAGACGCCCAAGGGCGTGACCTATACCAACGCCTTTGCCATCGGTATCTGCCAGGGCGTCGCCACCATGCCGGGCCTGTCCCGGTCGGGAACCACCATTACAGCCTGTCTTTTCAGCGGCTTTGACAGGAAGTTCGCGGTAAAATATTACTTTATTATGTCTATTCCAGCCATTTTAGGGGCCGCTATACTGGAGCTTAAGGATATCGGGGAGGTCCAGGTCACGTCCCGGGAGGTTCTCTACTATGTGGTGGGTATGATCCTGGCCGCTGTGGTGGGGTACATATGCATTAAGACCTTGCTTGTGGTTGTAAAAAGAAAGAAATTTACATATTTTGCAATTTATTGTCTGTTCATTGGCGCTTTGTCCATAGGCGGATATTTTGTACTGGCGTAGTAGGAGGGAAAGCAATGGCAGCCAAACAACAGAGAGGGAAATCAAAGAAAACGGGCAGTACCGGAGGAAAGACAAAAACGGATAAGGAGTTTTCCTTTAAGAGCGAAATTTTGCTTTTAATCCTTTTGGCGGCATGCATTCTGCTTTTTATCAGTAACTTTGGTCTGGGAGGCGCAGTGGGCGCCGCAGTGAGCGGAGGATTCTTCGGAATCTTCGGTCTGACGGCTTATCTGGTTCCGGTCTGTCTTTTCGTTTGCGTGGCCTTTTATATTTCGAATAAGCGCAATACCGTTGCGGTGGTGAAGCTGGTGGCAGCAGTTTTGTTTGTCCTGTTTCTCTGCCTTTTTATTGAACTTGTGGTTCAAGGCGACAATAGGCAGACGGCAGTGGAAGCATACCGGTACGGCGTGGACAGCAAGAACGGCGGCGGTTTTATCGGAGGTCTGCTGGCAGGTCTGATGACCAAAGCCTTCGGCCTTGTGGGTGCCTATGTGGTGGATATCATTGTGCTGATCATCTGCCTGGTGCTGATTACCGAGCGCTCCTTCCTGGGGGGTGTGAAGAAGGGCAGCAAGAAGGTCTATGATACGGCGAAAGAGGAGTCCATCCGTCACCGGGAACAGGCGGAGCGGAAGCGGGAGGAAAAGAGGAGCCGCCGTCTGGACCGCAAAGTGGAAGGCGTGGCCATGGATACGCGGGTACTTCCTCCCAAGGATGCCCATTCCGACGCTGTCAGTGAGTTGAAGCCCTCCGGGGAGCCGCCGGCCTTTGCGGAGAAAGCCATGGAGAAGCTGTTTGCGCAGGAGACGGATCCTTCCCGGCGGGAGGGGGCTTACCAGGCAACGGATTCTTCCCGGCGGGAGGGGGCTTACCAGACAGCGGATATTTCCAGGCGAGAGGGGGCTTATCCGGCAGCGGATCCTTCTGCGGAGTCCCAGCCGGTGGTAGCCGAGCGTGTACACAAGAAGCCCAGGCAGTCCGAATCTCAGATCCATGAGGATGTTACCTCCATTGAACAGGAGATGTTACATAATGCCGCAAAGCCGATGGAAAAAGAGTATGTATTTCCTCCCACGTCCTTGTTAAAGCCGGGGAGCAATGCCCGGGGGGATAGCCAGAAGCATCTGAAGGAAACGGCCATGAAGCTGCAGCAGACCTTAAAAAATTTTGGCGTCAACGTAACGATCACCGACGTAAGCTGCGGTCCTTCTGTTACCCGTTATGAACTACAGCCGGAGCAGGGAGTGAAGGTAAGTCGGATCGTGAATCTGGCTGACGACATCAAGCTGAATCTGGCAGCCGCCGATATACGAATCGAAGCGCCCATTCCCGGTAAGGCCGCAGTGGGCATCGAGGTGCCCAACAAGGAAAATGTCATGGTGCGGTTCCGGGATATGGTGGAATCACCGGAATTTCAGAAGCACAGCTCCAATATCTGCTTTACGGTAGGAAAGGATATTGCGGGCCAGGTGGTGGTGGCTGACATCGCCAAAATGCCCCATCTGCTCATTGCGGGCGCCACTGGCTCCGGGAAATCCGTGTGTATCAATACCATTATCATGAGCCTTCTGTACAAGGCAAACCCGGAGGATGTAAAGCTCATTCTCATTGACCCTAAGGTGGTGGAATTAAGCGTCTACAACGGCATTCCCCATTTGTTTATTCCGGTGGTCACCGACCCCAAGAAGGCGGCGGGCGCCCTTCATTGGGCCGTGGCAGAGATGACGGACCGTTATCAGAAATTCGCGGAATACCAGGTGCGGGATTTAAAGGGCTATAATCAGAAGGTGGAGACCATCCAGGACATTGAGGATGAGACGAAGCCCCAAAAGATGCCTCAGATCGTCATTATTGTGGACGAGCTTGCGGATCTGATGATGGTGGCTCCCGGAGACGTGGAGGATGCCATCTGCCGTCTGGCCCAGCTTGCCAGAGCGGCCGGTATCCATCTGATCATTGCCACCCAGCGGCCCTCCGTGGACGTTATCACAGGTCTGATCAAGGCGAACATGCCCTCCAGGATCGCCTTTTCCGTATCCTCCGGTGTGGATTCCAGAACCATTCTGGACATGAACGGAGCGGAGAAGCTTCTGGGAAACGGCGATATGCTGTTTTACCCCCAGGGGTATCAGAAGCCCCTCCGGGTACAGGGGCCCTTCGTCTCGGATACGGAGGTGGAGGCCGTGGTGGATTTCCTGAAGAAACAGAGCACCGTGGTCTACAATGCGGACATTGAAGAGAAGATGAACCTTGCTTCCAGCCAGACCGGTACGGGCGCAGCTGGGGGCGGAGATGAGCGGGACGCTTATTTTGTGGACGCCGGGCGGTTTGTCATCGAGAAGGACAAGGGTTCCATTGGCATGCTGCAGCGGTGGTTTAAAATCGGCTTCAACCGGGCGGCCAGAATCATGGACCAGCTGGAGGAGGCCGGTGTGGTAGGACCCGAGGAGGGCACCAAGCCCCGCCGGATTCTCATGTCCATGGAGCAGTTCGAGGAATATATTGACGAGTATGTATAGAAGGGAACCCGACGGGGTTATAGCTTGAAATAAAGGCAGAGCAGAAAGGTGGATTATAAGGATGAAAACGGATATTGAGATTGCCCAGGAGGCGCAGCTTGCTCCCATTCGGGAGGTGGCGGCCCAGCTTGGAATCGAGGAGGACGATCTGGAGCTTTACGGAAAATATAAGGCCAAATTGTCCGATAATCTGATGGAGAAAGTGAAGGAAAATCCGGACGGAAAACTGATATTGGTGACGGCCATCAACCCAACCCCGGCGGGAGAGGGCAAGACCACCACCAGCATCGGACTTGCCCAGGCCTTCGGTCGGCTGGGCAAGAAAGCGGTTCTGGCCCTTCGGGAGCCCTCTTTAGGGCCCTGTTTCGGAATCAAGGGTGGCGCGGCTGGCGGCGGCTATGCCCAGGTGGTGCCCATGGAGGATTTGAATCTGCATTTTACCGGCGATTTTCATGCCATCACCTCAGCCAACAATCTGTTGGCGGCTCTGCTGGATAATCATATTCAGCAGGGAAATGAGCTGGGCATTGATCCCAGGCAGGTGGTGTGGAAGCGCTGCCTTGATATGAATGACAGAGTGCTTCGCAATATCGTGGTGGGTTTAGGCAGCAAGATGGACGGAATGACGCGGGAGGATCATTTTGTCATTACCGTGGCCTCGGAGGTTATGGCAGTTTTGTGTCTGGCCGATGATATGGAGGACTTAAAGCGCCGTCTGGGCCGGATGATCGTGGCCTATACCTTTGAGGGAACACCGGTGACCGCCGACGACCTTCATGCCACGGGAGCCATGGCGGCTCTCTTAAAAGACGCCTTAAAGCCCAATCTGATTCAGACCCTGGAGCATACGCCGGCCATTGTGCACGGGGGACCCTTTGCCAATATTGCTCACGGCTGCAACAGTGTCCGCGCTACAAAGACAGCCTTGAAGCTGGCAGACTACGTGGTAACGGAGGCCGGCTTTGGCGCCGATCTGGGCGCGGAGAAATTTTTCGACATCAAGTGCCGGATGGCCGGGTTAAAGCCGGACGCCGTGGTGCTGGTGGCTACCGTCCGTGCCTTGAAGTACAACGGCGGCGTGCCCAAAAATGAGCTGGGACAGGAGAATCTGGAAGCGCTGAGGAAAGGTATTGTGAATCTGGAGAAACATATCGAGAACCTTCAGAAGTACGGAGTTCCCGTGGTGGTGACCTTAAATTCCTTCCTGACCGATACCAAGGCCGAGACTTCCTACATCGAGGAATTTTGCCGGGCACGGGGCTGTGAATTTGCCTTGTCTGAGGTCTGGGAGAAGGGCGGCGAAGGCGGAATTGCCCTGGCGGAGCGTGTGCTTGAAACCCTTGCGGAGAAGGAAAGCCATTTTGCTCCCATCTACTCCGACGAACTGAGCCTTACGGAGAAGATTGAGACCGTTGCCAGAGAGATTTATGGCGCCGACGGCGTCACCTATTCCCCGGCGGCCTTGAAGGAACTTAAGCGTATCGAGGAACTTGGCATGAGACATTTCCCCGTATGTATGGCCAAGACCCAGTATTCCCTGTCCGATGACCAGACGAAGCTGGGACGGCCCACAGGATTTACCGTAAATGTGCGTGAGGTTTATGTGTCGGCAGGCGCGGGCTTCGTGGTAGCCGTCACCGGAGCCATTATGACCATGCCCGGATTGCCCAGGGTCCCGGCGGCCAACAACATTGACGTAGATAACAACGGTGTAATTACAGGTTTATTTTAGAGGAGGGCATAAGATGGCACAGTTAATTGATGGAAAACGGATTTCGCAGGAAATAAAGGATGAACTGAAAGTAAAAGTGGCAGAACTGAAAGCACAGGGAAAGACAGGAGCCCTGGCCGTGATACAGGTGGGAGAGGACCCGGCTTCCAGCGTCTACGTGCGCAACAAGAAAAATGCCTGCGCCTATATCGGCATTGAGTCTCTGTCCTACGAACTTCCAAAGGAGACCACCCAGCAGGAGCTTTTAGATTTGATTGAAAAATTAAACGCGGATTCCCATGTGCGCGGAATCCTGGTACAGCTTCCGGTGCCGGCCCATATCGATGAAAATGCCATTATCCGGGCCATTCGTCCTGACAAGGACGTGGACGGCTTCCATCCCCAGAGCGTTGGGGCCATGACCATCGGCCAGAAGGGCTTTCTCCCCTGTACCCCAGCTGGCATCATTCAGCTTCTGAAACGCTCCGGCATTGAAATTGCCGGAAAGCACTGCGTGGTGATCGGACGCAGCAACATTGTGGGAAAACCCATGGCCCTCCTGCTCCTGCATGAAAACGGAACCGTTACCATCGCCCACTCAAAGACACGGAATTTGAAAGAACTCTGCAAGGAGGCGGATATTCTGGTGGTGGCCATGGGAAAGCCCAGGTTTATCGGCGCGGATTATGTCAAAGAGGGCGCCGTCGTCATTGATGTGGGAATTCATCGAAATGAGAACAATAAACTTTGCGGCGATGTAAAATTCGAAGAAGTGGAGCCTCTGGCCTCCGCCATCACCCCGGTACCCGGGGGCGTAGGTCCCATGACCATCGCCATGTTGATGAATAACTGTGTGGAAAGTATTGCGGAAAATGAGGGATGATCATGAAGTGTGCGAGATGCGGCGCTGAGTTGAAGGTGGGCAGTATTTATTGCGCCAACTGCGGAAAAGAGGCCCAGATTGTATCGGATTCCAGTTTGCTTGAGGATGAACTGCTGCGGCAGCTTCTACAGGAGGAGACCGCACCAAAGGAGCAGCCGGCGAGGGAAAACAAGCCGAATAATCCGAAGAAACCTAAGAAGAAAAAAAATCATACGCCACTGATCGTTTCTTTGGCTTGCCTGGCTGTGCTGATCGTGGCGGCTGTGGTTCTGGTGGTCGTGATACGGAGTAACAGGAATAACTCCTATGACTACCAGGTAGCCCAGGCGGAGAGCTGCGTGTCAGACCGGGACTACGCCGGAGCCATGACATACTACAGGCGGGCCCTGGAATTGAATGAGGGAGATATTCCGGTACGATTTGCCATGGCGGAGGTTGCCGTTACCATGGAGGATAGAAATACGGCCATTCAGCTTTTACAGGAAATTCTCACGCTGGATGACACCAATGAGGAGGCGTACCGGAAGCTGATAGAAGTTTATGCTGAGGCGGAGGATTATGAGGCGATTGCCGCGCTGCGGGAAAACGTGGAGGATGAAGATCTGCTTAAGCTGTTTGCGGATTATATCACATCTGCTCCGGAATTCAGTCTGGAACCGGGCACCTATGCGGATTATATTACGGTGGAGCTTACCGCCCAGGAGGACTGTGAGATTTATTATACCACCGATGGCAGCGACCCGATGGAAAACGGAATCCTCTATGAGGAGCCTTTTGTTCTGGAAGAGCAGGGGAGTTTAGAACTTCGCGCCGTGGCTTTGAATCAATACGGGATTTACAGTGACGAGGCGGATGGCAGCTATATTGTCGAGTTTGCAAAGCCCCAGATGGCAAAGGCCACTCCGGACCGGGGCACATTTACGGAGCCTGCCACCATCGAGCTGGAGGGACCGGAGGGCTGCCGGATGTACTATACCTGGGACGGAAGTACTCCCACAATGGATTCGGAGCAGTATACAGGTCCCATTCCGGTACCGGAGGGGAACAACATCCTGTCCGTACTTCTGGTGGATAAGTACGGGATGGTCAGTGATGTACTGAAATGTAATTACCAGTATTATCCCCAGGAGTAGGAGAATAAAATCAACGGCGGCAAAGAGAGTGATTCTTTCTGCCGCCGCTGTGTGCTTATGCTTATTCGATTGTATTTTGACAGACACTGGTGTTATTCTTCTACAAATTCAATGAAATTTTCTCCCATTCTGGCAATGCGCGCCAGGGAGTAGACGTGTATGCCCTGCTCCAGAAGCTTGCCTCGTCCCGGCTGAAAAGATTTTTCAATGACGATTCCAAGTCCGGCGATGGTGGCGTGGGCCAGGCGCAGGAGACGGATGGCGCCGGTGGCCGCTTCCCCGTTAGCCAGAAAATCATCGATGATCAGTACATGGTCCTGCTCGGACACAAATTTCTGGGAGAGAGTCAGCTCATAGCTGGTACCCTTAGTGAAGGAAGTTACCTGGGTCTGGTACAAATCTGTGTTCAGAACCTTGGAGGGCTGCTTTTTCAGGATCAGCAGCGGCACGCCAAGCTCCAGGGCGGTAAATAACGCCGGGGCGATACCGGAGCTCTCGATGGTCGCAACCTTTGTGATTCCCTGTCCTTTGAAATGATCTGCAAATTCCCGTCCAATCTCGCCCATTAAGACGGGGTCCACCTGATGGTTGATAAAACCGTCCACCTTTAAAATATTTTCATTTATAGCCTGTCCCTGGGCAAGTATCCGCTCCTCTAATAATTTCACGTTTTTCACCTCGTATGTAGTTTTGTAAATGGTTTATAATGTGACATTATGTAGCAGTTCAGGTATCTGAACTGTCATCACCTTTTCCTTCCTGGGAAGGAGAATAGGTCTGGTAAATCTTCTCAATGAGAAAATCCAGATACGCCTCATCCTCAATGACGTACCGCTCACGGATAAGGGAGGCCAGCTTCTCGTAGCGCTCAAAATAGAGCTGCTCCATGGAAAGGGTATCTGCCCCGATCAGTTCATCCAGGGTCTCTACGGGATATTCCGCCTCGATCCACTGAATGATTTCCTCCGACTGCTGTTCCTCGGCGGTGGTTTCCGTTTCCAGGCTGCTGATTTTTCTCTTGTAGTGGACGCCCAGAATGATAAAGATCACAAAGAGCACGCCCAGAACGATGGTGTAGAGAACCTTCATGTAAAGGGCCAGGTTTAAAGGGATAATGCCAAGCCACACGGCCAGGATCAAAAGCAGGCCTATCACGCCAAAAACGATAAAAAGCCAGGAACTTGATTTTGCGTCCTCCAGCTTCTGTCCCTTCCGGGTGTAGGAAAGGCCTTGGGATTTGAGCAGCTCAGCCCCTTTTGCATTGGCTTCTGTGGATGTATCCGCGTCGATGTCCGGCTGTTCTTCGCTATCCGGGCTGTAATCCGGCTGTAATTCTTCCGGTGTCTCCACAGGTTCTGTGTTGTTGTTTGGTTGTTGTTCCATTTGTCTGTCCTCGGTTTCTGCAGATTTGATTTATTTGTCGTTCACTATGGAAAGGCTTTTCTACATTATATCGGATATTGCGGGATTAGACAAGGAAATCCTTGACGTTTTTCAAAAAACCTCCTATCATAAGGATGGTAGAAAACGGAGCCCATGGTCATGGCTTCCGGTTGCAGAGAATGGAGATTTTTATGAAAATTACGGTTTTGGCAGTGGGAAAGGTAAAGGAAGCCTTTTACCGGCAGGCTATCCAGGAATATACCAAACGGCTGAGCCGCTATTGCAGGCTGGAGCTTCTGGAGGTTGCAGATGAGAAAACGCCGGAGAAAACCAGTGAGGCGGAGGAAGCGCTGATTAAGAATAAGGAAGGAGAACGGCTTCTTAAGTATATCAAGGAAACAGATTATGTGTGCGCTCTGGCCATTGAGGGGGAGCAGTTGGATTCTATTGCATTGGCGGAACGGATGAACCGGCTGGGGATTGCCGGGACCGGCAGGCTCGTGTTTGTGATTGGCGGCTCTCTGGGACTTTCTGCGGCGGTTTTGAACCGGGCAGACTGGAAACTTAGTTTTTCGAAGCTGACATTTCCCCATCAGCTTATGCGGGTGATTTTATTAGAGCAGGTGTACCGGAGTTATCGGATTATTAGTGGGGAGCCGTATCATAAATAAGGGTAATTTTTTTCGTTTGAAGGGTAGGTAGAATGAAGAAAACCATAAAATCAACACAACAGAAGCACCGAACTTCGGTGCTTCTGAATATCATATCATTTATTCTGCAACCTTGAATGTATCAGGATAAACAATATCTTCTAGCTTGACCTTATTGTCTCTTCCCCCAACTCTTGTTATAGTGACGTTTTCTCCTTCAATGGACGTTATTCTCCAATCATCGCTATCCACTTTTTCGCCTGTAGCAATATCCTTACAGTCAACAGAAACATTTACCGGATACATGAGTTTTTCTTTGGTATCATTTGTGTACTCGGTCAAATCAGATACTTTTACCCAACCTATATCATCGCCGCCATCAAATGTGTCATAGCTAACTAATACCCATTTTCCATTTTCTGCATATACCGCCGCATGTACCTGAACTAATTCGTAGTTTAAAACACGATTGGGTTCAATAGAATCTATAGGAACACCTCTCACTTCAACATCTTTCAATGCCATTATGTATTGATTCTGATAATCAAGCTCAAAATCTGAATCAAATGCATTTGTCATCCTGAATTGCAGAATTCCTGAGTTTTCATTTTTTGATTCAATGTTAATATTGGTGTTATCCTCTAATTTCTCACAACCAACCAGCAGTATCATAGCAAACAAAATAAAAATCAGTATAATACGTGACTTCATATTTTCGCCTCCTTTGCTTGTGATTGAAAAAGTACAAATAAAAACGGGCATGGTGATTTATACTATCAACTCATGCCCTTATCACACAATTTTTATTCGTCCTCGCCATAGTTTGAAAGAATGTTGAAATTGGTGATAAACATGGTAGATTTGACACGTTGAAAAGTGTTTCATAGTAATACCTCCAATTTTCTGTATGTTGAATGGATTCGATTTAATTATAGTACATTTCACCGTTTAATGCAATAGTTTTCAACATTACATTATTAAGCGAGTTAAGTGGGTAACAAATACATTTTTGATCCGTGGATGGCTGAAATACAACCGTGCATATTCTAATGGCTTATCTATCGCAAGTACATTTAAAGTACACATGGAACGATGTTTTATGGTAGTGTGAGGGAAGAACCGGCACAAATTTAATTTTAATAAGCAGTTGTAAAGTAGCTTTGAATGGTATATACTGTTTTCTATAAGAAATCATCCTTTGCAGATTATTGTTTTCTTAACAATAACAGTATACACCCAAAAAAGCGTGATGTCTTTATTTTTACGCTATTTAAGGCAACTTTTGTAAAATTTCAAATTTACTCATTTATAGTTAATAATTATTTATAATAAATAGTGCATCCTTTAAATAGTGCGATATCTTAATTGAAATTTGTTGAGTTGAATTAATTTTTGATTTTCCCATTAATAAGAAGGAGTAAAAAGTATATGATTTTATATCATGGAAGTAATGTCATAGTTCAGGAACCGCAGATATTGGAAAATGGTTTTTACAAAGATTTTGGCTATGGGTATTCTGTACAGAGAAAGCATTACAGACTATCAAATTCGAAGGGAGTTATTCGCTATGACAAACAAATTTTTCCCGGAAGAGCAAATAACCGAGAACGATCTTTATTTTCTGTGTTATATGGTAGAACGTGTAGCAAGGAAATTACATCAGAAGAACAAATACATTGTTAATTCTATCCCGAAAGATGAGTGGGTACGCCTGATCAGCCTGGCTAATGTACTGCATTGTGAAAATCCGCTGAAAATTGAAGATGAATGGATTGAAGAGTATAAGCTGGAAAAGGGAAATTTTGATATAACGGATGTCGATTTAGAACTGGTAGACGAAATTCCATCAGAAACACAGATGGGGAAGGTATATACAAGGCTGATCTTGTCAACGTTACAACCAGAGGAAGATTATATCGATGGAATGATTCGGATTTATAATGATGAAATATGCGATATGATTGATAATTACAACAGCAGTGCATATTATGAACCGTCTTATGTAATAACAAGAGCTTATAATAATGGCGGATTTTAAAAGGGGCAGAAAACCGCACTTGGATACATTATGGGGAGCCGTATCATAAGTAAGTGCGTTTTTTTCGGATATAGCTTGTTCAGATGGAATATTTCTTTGGAGGCACTGTAAGGTGAAAATTACCGGAACGAAATGATATGTACAGATTGAAGATGATAACGGAAATATTGCCAGATTTGACGGAGAAGTCTGTCTTGGTGTATTTTACGCATACGCTGACTCTGTTTACTGGATCCGACATCACGGTGAAGCGGAAGATAAGGACAGGATTGACTTGATCTATAGAGCGACCGAATATGGAAAGAACAGTGGCACAAAAATACTTTTTTTCGATACCAATAATAAAGTGATGTTCGAAAAAGAGCTCAGACTAAAAACCGAAGTGTATTGGTCGAAAACTTATCTTGTTATCGTGGGCGTCATAGTTTTATCTCTGCTTTTCCCGGCAGCGTTAATCGCAATTCTGGATGTCGTAAGCAAGATGTTCAGTATCGTATTCACTATCATAACCGTCCTCCTTGCCAGCCCGTTTCTTGCATGGGGATTTCTGATATTCAGGTTCCGGGTCAGTGCTGAGGGTGATACCATAACTGTAAAACCCGGAGCGGGAAGAAAATACACTTTCTCTGTGGATGAAATAACCAGGATCGTTCGGAAAATTAAAATGGATTCCGGTTGGGAACAGATTAAAATGATCAAGATTTATACGAAAACGAAACATGTGTCCCTAAATCAGAGTATGACTGGAATCGAAGATATAGACGCATATCTTATGAGACATACAGATGCAGAAAAAATAATCTCGAAGAAGAAACACTGACGAAAAAATCAAAGCTGCATACGAAATAAAAAATCTATAGAGACGAGAGGGAGGTACTTTAAAAAATGACCAGAGAGGAATATGTAGAACGAATGAATGCGGACGACGAATGGGCTCCCGGCTGGGATGCGATTGACACAGAGTTTGATCGGTTATATCCCGGAAAGGAACCTGCTCATTATGGTACGGAAATTCACGCGAGAGCCATGTTTGGTGGTGATAACTTCCTTGACGGTTATTCTGTCTATGATTCCGGAAAAGGCTATCAGCATATAGTTACATACGGAATGAGTGAACTTTATACTTCCGAAGAAGCCTTTGGAGGAGAATACAGCAGATGGGGCTATGAAATGACCATAAAGCTGAAAGAAGACAAGGCTGAAGACTGCCTTTGGGCGCTGGATATGCTGTCCAATCTCGCACGATATACATATACAACCGAAAGATTCTTTGAAGCCGGAGAATGTGTGCCCGGAAACGGGACATCTCTTCACGTAGGGACAGATTCATTCATAACGGCGCTTATTACGGTGAATGATACTTCAGCGCAGACACTGGACACACTGCATGGAAGAGTAGAATTTATCCAGTTTGTCGGAATAACAGAAGCCGAGCTGAATGCTATAAGAGAAGACCGAAATAACATATCTCTCCTGATAGAGCGAATGAGGCAGGATAATCCGGAGCTGATAACTGATATGAAGAGAAAAAATTCTTATTTGTAGAATAAGTCATCACAACAGATGAAGGAAAATGACAGACGGGAAATTGTATGATATAATAAACAGAGGGATAATCTGAAATTTATTATTATGTGATGAAATGGGATATGGAATATGGAGAACATAATTTTTTTCTTAATAATGGAAGGTTGTAGCGTATTATTTCTTTATTTAGGATTTCTCTTATGGAAAAAAGAAAAAATAAATATTATCCATGATTATCATTATACCAAAGTAAAAGAAGAAAATAAAAAAGCATATACCAGTATTATGGGAAAAGCAATGATCGTTATGGGAATGGGGATGGCGATTTCCGGAATAATTGGTGTATTTACTGATTCGGTTAAAAGCGGCATTCCATTTTGCGTTACATTTATAATCGGAATATGCATGATGATATTTGGGCAGATAAAATATAATCGAGGTATCTTCTAGAAATTTATTTTTTTGAAGGAATTACATTTTATGTGTACCAAAAAAGAAGTTTATCAGCAGGAAATGGTTTCACAATTTGGAGTTTAACGAGGTGTTAAAATTTGAAAATACATATTATTGGTTGCAGTGGCTCTGGAAAAACCTATTTGGCTGAGGCGCTTTCCCATAAATATAATATTCCGCACTTTGACTTGGATGAGATATATTGGGACAATCATGCTGAAGAATATGGTGTAAAGATGCCTATTGAAAAAAGAAATGAACTATTGCAAAAGTTATTGGCGAATGATGACTATATCATTGAAGGGATATATTATGCATGGGTGCAACAAAGTTTTGATAAAACTGATAAAATCTATGTCTTAAATATGCCAAAGTATTTATACAAAAGCAGGATTATTATGATGTAAGGGCAAAAACCCTTTATTGAAAATTGCCATTTTCCCGATGATTTAGATTTTGCACCTTGAAATCCGCATATTTTGTTTTTAGGAACCCATCTGGGTTATC
>CALWLN010000020.1 GCA_944381535.1 uncultured Lachnospiraceae bacterium | reverse complement strand
GTCCCCGGTTATAAACCCGCCCGATAAAAGCATTTCCAAAATGCACTTCCGGTGTTGCATATCTTGCCAGCCCCCAGCCGTAGATTTTTCCATACCGGTCTTTCGCATACTCAAAATCAATCGTGGTTACATATCCCAGCATGCATCCTTCTTTCCTCCTTCCGTTTTACACATAAAAACATCCCACTGCCACACAAGCCCTCGGCGTATGAAAACGCCCAGGGCCAGTATGCGCCTGCAATCATTCACCTTTTTGAGCGGCAAGCCATTCGTTATATTCCGTATTTGCCGCGGTACTCTCATCGGATGACGTACTTTGTTCTGACACAGGTGCTTGCTGTGAATTTTCGGCATTGGAACAAGCAGAAAGCGTACCGATTAGCACACACGCAAGGAAGAATAAAAATAGTTTTTTCATCCTGCCTCCTTGCTTTCTTCACCGGATAATGCCTGTTCCTCCACCAACACCTTATGCACCACCAGTACGGCGTCCTTTACCTTCATCCCGCACTGGAAGGCTTTGGGGGCGTTCCCATGCAGGATTTCCCGGCATCGTATGGAGCCGTATTCCTGTTCATAGATCTCAGCGGCCCGGCGGATGGCTTTGTAGGTCTTTCCTTTGCTTTTCCCATCCATGCTGCCGCTGCTGGTATAGTAGCTGATGACGGCGGCTGCGGCGCAGAACGCGCCGCACACCTCCTGCATGGCTCCAAACCCGCCGCCGAAACCTTCCATCAGCTTATAGGCAGTCGTTTCGTCCAGCCCCATCTCACCGGCAAAGGCGCAGAATACAGCCTGGGAACAGGTACAGCCGTTGCCATACGCCTGCCCGGCCAGTTTTAGTTTTTCTTCCATTCCCACACACCCTGCTTACCGAAAAGACTTTTCATAAATTTCCAGATAATCTTCATCAGACAGCGGCAGCGGATCGGCGGTAATATCCCCGCCCAGCACCTCGTGAACGCGCTGCGGATACAGTTTCATTTCTTCCCTGGTGATTCCGGCTTCGCTCATCTTCAGGTCGGCGCAGTCAATAGATTCCAGCAGAGCGTCCAGAGCGTGGATAAAGTCTTTGCCGGAAGTGGGGTTCTCCACGCCCATCGCCCGCGCCATCTTGATCATCGGCTCCTCGGCAGCCTGGCGCTGAGCAAAGAAATCATAATAGGCGTGGGCGATCATGATCAGACCTGCGCCGTGGATCAGATCCTCGTGATAGCTACCCATGACATGCTCCATCGTATGGGCAGAGGTGCAGTTCATGTAATAGCCCGCCAGCGTGTTTGCAATGGCCATATAGTAACGTGCCTCTTTGTTGTTTCCGTCCTTGTAGGCGATGGGCAGATATTTTGCGATCAGCTCGATGGCTTTCAAAGCAAACATCTCTGCCACAACATGCTCGTTCTTATTGATGACGCTCTCGGTCGCATGGAAGAAAGCGTCCATGCCCTGATAGGCCGTAAATTTCGGTGGCACACTCATCATCAGGTCGGGATCGACGATGGCGAGAGTCGGGAACATGGATGGGAAGAAGATGCCTGTCTTTTCCTTTGTGGCGTCATTGGAGATAACGGCGGCGATATCTACTTCGCTGCCGGTTCCGGCAGAAGTCGTGATCGCCACAATGGGGATAGCGTCAAATTCCGCGTTCTTTTTCCCACCCTGGCTGCTGAGGGAATAGTCCCAAATGTCGCCGGGATTCGTTACCATCAGCGCAATACATTTCGCGCAATCCATCACAGAACCGCCGCCCAGAGCCATCACGAAATCACAGCCATTTTCTTTGACTGCCTTTGCGCCGTCCATGACGTTCTCGCGGGTGGGGTTGGAGCGGATCTCGTCAAACAGGGCATGCTCCACACCAGCCAGTTCCAGCTCTTTTTCCGTGCGGGCCAGATATCCATACTTCTTGACCGACTGCCCGTTAGACGTGACGATCAGCGCCTTCTTTCCGGGAAGCTTCTGCTCGTGCAGATGTTCCAGCTGACCGGCTCCAAAAAGCACATGGGTTGGCATGTTAAAAATAAAGTTTTTCATCTTGAAAACCTCCATACAATCCTTAGATTTTGCTTGCTCTTTCAGCTTGCAATTCCAGTATAACGATTTTTAACGGCAAATTCGACGCTAAATCTTAATAGGATAAGTGGTATATTCTAATTTTTATCGTTCTGTTCCCGCGTTATGTTTCGCAGCCAGCCATATTTTTTGTAATGGATGATCGCCGCAGGAACCTTTACTACTTCGTCCAGATTGATAATCAGGAACACAATTACCACCGGTAAGTCAAGATAGAATGCCGCAAGGAAACCAACGGGAACCGCAAACAGCCACATGGTAATCGTATCGCAGATCAATCCAAATTTGGAATCACCCCCGGCTGGGAAGATGCCCGCGATTGTCGTTGTATTGATTGCCTTCGCTACCATGTAGCAGGCACAGAGGATCAGCATCCATTGCAGATACCCGGAAGCCTGTGACGTGAGAACCGTAACATTCAAAATCAGCGGCGACAGTGCGACCAGAAGGAGCCCGGATACAATTCCGCTGGCAATAGACAATTTCCATAACAGGCCGCCATATCGTTTTGCCTGCTCCAGATTTCCCGTTCCCAGTTCATTTCCTACAATGATCCCGCCGCCGTTGCCAAGGCCTGTACAGAAACTCACGATCAGATTTTTGGCAATATTGGCAATGGAATTTGCGGCGACCGCGTCGCTGCCAAGATGACCCATGATAACAGAGTACATGGAAAATCCCACACCCCATACCAGGTAATCTCCCAGCATGGGCAAGGTGTATTTCCAGTAATCCCGTACCAGCCATTGTTCCGCAGAAATGCAGCATTTGATATGGAGCCGAATACGGCCTTTCCGCAAGGATTCCACATAGGCCCAGGCCATTTCGATCAGTTTGGAAATGGAAGTGGCCAACGCAGCGCCCGCGATCCCCATTTCAGGGAAAAACCACAGCCCGTAGATTAAGGCTGCGTTCAAAAAGAGATTGACCACCACCGCACTAGAGCCGATGACCATGCTTTTCATTGCATAATTTGTGTTTTTCAGGATACACAGATAAATCTGTGAGATACCTGTGAACAGGTAAGAAACAGAGACAATGCGAAGATAGCCTGCGCCGCCCGAAATAAGCTGCGATTCGCTGGTAAATATCCGCATAAGCATGGAGGGCGTAAAAAGTGAGGCACAAAAAAAGACGATGGAAATCAGAAAAGAGATTCTCGTCACATAGCCAAAAATTTTCTCAATCGACTCTTTATCCCCTTTTCCATAATATTGCGCGGCCAGAATACTTGTCCCCATCGTCAGACCGCCCATGAACAGGTTAAATACAAACGTGATCTGTCCCGCCAACGAAACTGCGGAAAGCGCATCCTGGCTGATAACTCCCAACATCAAAGCATCGGAGGCACTGACCGCCGCCAACATAAACTGCTGAAAAGCAATCGGTAGTACAAGGGAAAAAAGTTTTCGGTAAAAGACAGCATTCCTGCCGTTTTGAATTTTTGCTGACATTATGATCCTCCTGTTTCTTCTGAACTCAACCGTTTCAGTATAAAGCAGAAAACAATGCGTGTCAGCGCCAGAACTTAATGATTTATGTGGCTTTTTCTAATGTCCCATGGTATACTAAAAATAAAAGGAGGCTGATAAAATGTTTCAGGATAAAGTGGCCGTCATCACTGGCGGTGCACAGGGCATTGGAAAATGTATTGCCGAGGAATTTTTGAAAAACGGCGCATCTATCTGTGTGATCGACAAGCGGCCCAACGGCTATTTTGTCGGCGATTTGGCGGAAGAAGAAACCCTCGTCCGCTTTGCGGAGAAGGTGATCACTGAGCACGGCAAGGTGGATTATCTGATCAACAACGCCCTGCCTTTAATGAAGGGAATTGCAAAGTGCTCCTATGAGGATTTCAATTACGCCCTGCGGGTAGGCGTGACAGCACCGTTCTACCTTACAAAGCTCTTTCTGCCGCATTTTACCCCCGGCGCGGCGATTGTGAATATTTCTTCCTCCCGCAACCGCATGAGCCAGCCGCAGACGGAAAGCTATACTGCTGCCAAAGGCGGCATTTCAGCACTTACCCATGCCCTGGCGGTCAGTCTTGGAGGAAAAGTCCGCGTCAACTCCATCTCGCCTGGCTGGATCGATACCGCTTACACGGAGTATACTGGCGCGGACGCGGTTCAGCACCCTGTCGGTCGGGTGGGAAATCCTCTGGACATCGCCAACATGGTGCTGTATCTCTGCTCCGATAAGGCCGGTTTTATCACGGGAGAGAATATCTGCATTGACGGCGGTATGACGAAACAGATGATCTACCACAATGATTTCGGATGGACACTGAACAAGGAGGGGCTGTGATGAGTAATCCTATTTTAGATACAGCGATTGAAAAACTGGGGAAGCAATTTGCAAAACGGAACTGGAGCTACCTTGACGTTCCTGCCGGGAGCCCGATGGAAAAATCCTATGCCTGGCCTGGTCCTCCGGAAGAAAATATCATGATCTGTGTGCATAAGGGCCCGGATATTCAGGAGATGTTCCACCGCCAGGATTTTTTCTTTTTCAACTTCGCCTATTTAGGCGATTATGGTGCACTGAGCTATAAATATGACAACCACATCACGATTCACGAAAATGAATGCTATATTGGTCAGCCATTTGCTGGCTATGCGCTCTCGGCACACAGTGAAAAGGACATTATCATCATTGGCATCCTGATTCAAAAAGAAACATTTTTTCGGGTATTCCTGCCAGTGTTGTCCGCAGATACAAAATTGTTCCACTTTTTCCTCGATCCACAAACCAATGAGTATTCCGAAGAATTCATTCATCTTCGCTTTGATGATTCCTGCTGTATTCGCACACTTCTGGAAATGATGGTGATCGAATACGCCAATCCGCAGGAAGATACCCAAGTCATTCTTCAGCCTATGGTACTGACTCTGCTGATGATAGTGGCAAGGCAGTATAAGTTGTCTACCCCTGTTCCGAAAAACGAAAGGCTGGCAGATAAGATCGTCCGTTATATGGGAGAGCACTCTGACGTTGTGACATTAAAAGATATATCGAAACATTTTTCTTACCACCCAAACTATATTTCCACTCTGTTGCACCGTGAAATCGGAAAATCCTTTTCCGAGATTCTTTTGGAACAACGGATGGAACGGGCCCTCTGCCTGCTGAAGGGGACAACACTCTCTGTGGAAGAAATTGCCGCTATGCTTGGCTACAGCAACAGCAGCAATTTCTACAAGGCCTTTCGGGAATATTATCATCAGTCACCGCGGGAGCTTGTGGGTTCTTTTCAATGAGCCCCTAACAGCACCCTTTCCCCCTCAAACAGATCGCCCCTCTCCGCAGAATCCGCAGAAAAAAACTGCTCCACCATGCTCATGGATACCTGTCCGCAGAAGTATCCATGAATACCTTCAACCCTTCCGCAGCGTCATGTACCGGTACATATTCCAGACCTACGCCGCCCTCATAACTGCTTTCCCGAATTGCGCTCAGAATTTGGGGATAATCAATCTCGCAGTCGATCAGCGGTTCATGCCGTCCCGGATACCCTGCCATATGAAAATGTCCGATCTTATCGATGTTCTTCACAATTTCTTCCACCACCAGATCTCCCATCACATACTGATGATACATGTCATACAGGACCTTTACATGATCATCCTGTACCTCCTCCACGATTTGGAAGGCTTCTTTCGCGCTCCACAGATAATATCCCAGATGGTCAATTCTTGTATTCAGGGGTTCTATGACCAGCGTCAGATTATGCTCCTTCAATATGGGAACACATGCCTTAAGGCCTTCCACGATACTGGCATGCTGTACTTCTCTTGGTATATCTTTCAGTTCCTGTCCCACCTGTGTAATGATGGTCTTACAGCCCAGCCTATGGCAGACCTGGGCCGTCTCCTTTAATCCTTCCAGATACGCTTCCCTGCAGGCGCAATCTGTCAATGAGACGAAACGTGTGCACAGCGCCGCAATGGATAGCCTATTTTCCTGCTGCGCTTCTTTGCAGGCATCCACATCCTGGTCCCACCAACTCCATATCTCATAGGCTTCAAAACCTGCCTGCCGAATGGCAGGCAGTACTTCGTGAACCTTTTTCCCGCTGCCGCTGAATACTGCCGGCACGCATACGGAATAATACATAATCGTCGTCCCCCCTGTGTAATACGTTAACCTTCCTTTCCAAAAGCGTCCTGCTTTACGTTAGGACTGGACCGTTTTCCAATCACCGGCATACGGCGTTCTATGGCCGCTCTTGAAATCTCGATATCCTCCATGGCCTCTTCCGCGTCGGTACATCCAACCGTTATCATATCCTGCTCCCGAATGGTATTCCAGGAGAAATTCAACCCCACAAACGGAGTCGCCCGCCCGGCAGCCATTGGCTTAATCGTCATGACCGGCTTCTTCGCGTTATGGATTATCTGAGCAACGGTCTCTACCTCCACCTGCATTAAAAATCCCATACAGTTATATATCTGAATATAGGTTTCCACATCATATCCGTTTTCATCGGAATATAAGAGCAACTCCGGCATATGAGCGGAGAGACCTGGAATCATGCCCTCCTCCCGAATCATCTGGGTATAATCATCCAGCCTGGTAATCTCATGCCTGTTCTTATTCACCAGCTGCTCCACACTGGAATGGTGCAGCAGACAAAAATCGGCCCCTGCCTCTCTGCTCTTATGTATGACAGCCCGGGCCTCCTTTCGGGCAGCCGGATTATCATCCACATTTATGATGGGTGTATCTATGACGATCATTTTCTTCCCACTTCGCTCCTGGGCATACCGGACTGCTTCCTGCATGACCTGCTCCTGCTGATAGGGCCCCATAATTGTATCAATCCCCTGCTCCAGAAAAGTCTTCAGCAGCGGCCATGCGCTTTCCCCATCCGGAAAGCGGCGTTTGATCTGGTGATCCGCGGCAGGTCCTCTATGGCTCCAGCCCAGGATCCAGTTGGTTCCAATAATCATGCGCGATAAAGATATTCCTGCGACTGTTGTTCGCGGAAAAAGAGTTTGCTCCATATTGCATCCCTCCTAAAATGATTTTGAAATCCAGAACAAGTGATACTCCTGTTTTCTGCTTTATCATTAAATATTCCAATATTTTGCAAGATAATCTTCTGCGGTCCGGGCGTCTATCCCATACGTTTTCATGACTTTATCTCGGGCAACCTCCCTCGGCGCCCCAAAATCCCGGCACGCCTCTATCAGAGCCTTAATTCCTTTTTCATTAGCTTCACTGGTTACGCGTTCCGTTACTTCCTCCGTCACACGTTCCGTTACTTCCTCCGTCACACGCTCCGTTACTTCCTCCGTCACGCGCTGTGTAATGCGTTCCGTCACCTCTTGTTCCACTTCATCAATCATATGTCTTAATTTTTCCTTCTGCTTCTCCAGCTCCAGCATATACCGCACCCCTATCTCTCTACTGCTCTTTAACCGCTCTATTCCGGAATGGAGCTTTTGCAGTTCGGTATCCACCGCGTTTTCCACACAGGTATCACGGATATAGCGCAGCAGATTCTTCAATTCCCTGCTTCCTCCTGCCTCCCCGTCCGT
>CALWLN010000019.1 GCA_944381535.1 uncultured Lachnospiraceae bacterium | reverse complement strand
AGACGTATCTTAAGGCGGAGCGTTCCGGTATGACGCTGGAGGCACTGGAAGGAAACTATGTCACGGCAAAAGAGGATGGCGTGGTCTACCTCTATGGAGAACGGGGAACCGGAGACCGAGGCGTGTCTACAGATATCCGATGGCTGGAAAAAGAAGGACATTGGGACAGCGGAGCACTTGTCACCCTGAAAATGGGGGATGCTTCCCGCCAGTTTATGGTGTGGTCCAAACCGGGCAATTACCACAATGGTCTCTTCTATATGACCGGACACCAGCTCTGGAATAATGAGTTCTATCCGAACTTCTGGGTTCCGGAAACGAACCTTTGGAATACGGTTAAGGATCTGGCGACGCCTTTTGACGCGGATGGCAATTCTCACGTGGAGGCCTTTGTGAAGGATGGTTATTTCTATGTGAAATATAATGGCGCGCAGGCACTGTGTATCAATATGGTGTCCTTGTTCCAAGATTATAATCCGGCAACAAGCGAGATCGCAGTTGGAATCGGCGCCGTGTATAACAACGGAAATCAGGCCAGATTCTCCAATACGACCTTCCTGTCCGGGGAGGACATGGCGGATATAGAACCCACTCAGTGGGGTTACTACTCGAACGCCCCGGCTGCCGACAGCTATAGCTTCCCGGAAGGATCCTTTACATCGGTCACCCAGTCTAATAAAAATGTGTCATTATTGGGGAAGAACAAGACCTGGCAGGTGACGGGAACCATGGAACGAACCAACGATGCGGAGATCGGAATGGGATTTGAGATCCGATCCGGTGAGAAAGCACTGCGGCTTGTAGGCTTTAAGAATGGAATTTTGGCAGGAGACGACAGTGGCTGGATCAATGAGTGGGTATCGGAAAAGTGGAGGACCTATCTTCTGAATGATAAGGCAGACGCTTTCTTCGGACAGCCGAAAGCAAAAGACAGTATCGACTACAAGGCTGTGATTTTTGAAGATGTTCTGTATGTCTGGTTTGACGGGGAACTGTGCTGGCGTGTTCCGCTGACGGATAATGAACTGTATAACTTCGATGCCGACAGCGACTATGAACTGGCTCTATATATCAAGAGCGATGTGGGCGGTTTCGGCCAGATGACGAATCTTGATACGAAGATGGGCTATCAGGTAACGGAGCAGACCGCGTTTGCCACAGGCAAGAATGGCGAGGTTCACAGCTTTGCAGATGCGATGGCAGTATACCGGAAAACACTGGGGGCAGAAAATGGCGATATGATTCTTGAAGATCCGTTTACAGGAACTTACGTAATGTCAGACAAAGGGTCTGTCTGGCTCTACGGTGAGAAGAAGATTGGCGAGTGCGGACTGTCTACGGATATTGCATGGCTGTCAACTGAGAATTGGTGGGATACCGGAGCTTTTATCAGCGTGCGGATCGGTACGGAGGAGCGTCTGTTTATGGCATGGGCTAATAAAAATAAATTTAATAATGGATTGTTTTATTTAACAGCGCCGGCGCTCTGGAGTAATAAATTTACTGGGGATGCTGCTTGGGGTAATCCACTTTTCCAGATGGGAGAGTTACCTATATACAAGGAAGATGGAACCAGTCACATAGAGGCATATGTGCAGGGGGGAAGTTTCCATATTAAATATAACGGACAAGAGCTGGTGAACCGGAGTATGACAGAGCTTTTCCCAGAAGGACATGGCAATTATGATGCGAATACCAGTCAGGTTTCTATTGGAATTGGCGGACTTCAAACAAACCAGAATCAGGCCAGATTCTCCAATACGATCTTCTTGCCCGTGGAGGATAATGTCAGAATAGATTCCCAGGCAGATGAAGCAGGATCAGGCAGCGAGTCAGACAAAACAAGAAACAACGGCTCTTCTCCAGGCAGCGGTGCTGCCTGGAAAGAGCAGCGCGAAAAGCGGCGAAAAGAGAATCGCATTCTGCTGCGCAGATATTGTAAAGGACGCGTTTTTGAAAATAAGAAAGAGATGAACATACGATGAAAAAAGCAGTAAGTATAGAACGAAAAAAGAGGCGGGATGAATTTTCCAGTAAGTTTGCTGCGTTCATCCCCCTGCTGGGGTGGCTTTTATTTGGAATATTGCCGCTGGCGATGTCCGCTGTCGTAGCTTTTACGGAATTGCATTCCACAGATTTGCGGGATATGGAGTTTGTTGGGGTTCTGAACTTCATAACGATCCTGACCAATGCAGATGAGGGGAGAACCTATGCGTCCTATCTGAGCACGCTGGTATTCTCATTGAACGTTCCGGTTACCATAGGCATATCGCTGTATATTGCTAATCTGATCAACCAGACAAAGATTGGAAATAAATTTTTCCGTACGATATTCTTTATCCCCTTTGTCTGCTCTACGGTTGTGGTCAGTATGACTTTCCGTATGCTCTTTGCCACAGACGGCGGTTTGATCAACCAGCTGCTGTCAAACCTTGGATTTGAACCGGTGGCATGGTTGACAGATACTCCGGTGAGTTTTATGACGGTTGCCATTATTCTGTCCGTGTGGAGTGGAATTGGCTGGTGCATTCTGCTGTTTCAGGCTGCGCTGGCCAGTGTGGATGCCAGCTATTACGAGTCAGCCAAGCTGGACGGTGCCACATCCTTCCAGATGTTCTGGAAGATTACCTGGCCCGCGATCTCACCCACAACGTCCTATTTAGTGACCATGCGCTTGATCGGCGCATTACAGTCTATGTCGGAAATGTATGTACTGGTTGGCGGAAGCTCCGTATCCACTGCACCGACATGGGGAGATTCTGCGGCGTATGTCAGCGATACGGTAGTGAAGCATATTTATAATATGATATTTGAAAACAGTTATAAATATGGTTATGGTCTGGCAGCTGCAGCCGGATGGATTCTTGCCATTATTGTTCTGATCATAACGTGGGCCAATCTAAAACTGCAGGAAAGGTGGGTAAATTATGACTTCTGATAAGAAGGTGTTGTCTTTTCCTTTAAGGTGTTTTAAGGGAGTATATGAGTTCCTGCGGCCTGTTTTGAATATTGTTGTGGTGGTCTGTGCATTTTTATGCTGCCTGCGTCCCAAGGCAGGCAGCAATGCCAGACTCAACAGCGCATTGATCCTTGGCGTGTGTGCCGCGTTGCTGCTGGCTATGAAGATCTTTCATAAGTGGCAGATGAGAAAGGATGTCTATCGGGTTTATCGCGCTCCTGCAGCGAGAGGGCTGGAGCCGCGGCAGATGGTTCCCCTGTGCTTTACGACCCTGATTTTTATGATTCCATTTTATATGGTTTTTATCACCGCATTTAAGAATTCGGTAGAAGCAAACCAGATAGATTTTACCTGGTGGCCCAAACAGGGTATTAGTGTTGACTCCTTTCGGGAGGTATTTACGATAGGAGACATTGTAGAGTTGAATATGTTACGTGCCCTGCTCAATTCCTTTGTTTATACCATGATCCCTTTGTGTATGGGACTTACTGTAGCCTGCCTTGCGGCATATGCCTTTGCTAAGCTGCGGTTTCGAAATAAGAATCGCATGTATCGTATGCTGATCGCTACCATGATGATGCCGGGATGCGTGACCATGGCTACCGGTTATATGATGTATGATTGGTACCATTGGACCAATTCGCCTCTGCCCTTGATCATTCCCGGGTGCTTTTCCGGTGCAGGGACCGTAATGTTTCTGCGGGAGTATTTCATGGGAATCCCGGATTCCATGCTGGAGGCAGCCAGAATCGACGGGGCAGGAAAATGGAAGTGCTTTTGGACTATTATGATTCCCATGGCCCGGCCAGCCATTGTAACACAGTTTGTGATGGGCTTTATCGGCGGCTTCAACGACTTTATGGGTCCGTTGATTTACATAAATGACCCCGAGGGTTACACGATCCAGACAGCATTGAATTTTATGAGCAGCCTGACCTTTGATAAGTCGGTAACTGCCGCAGCCTGCGTGATCACGCTGGTTCCAATGCTGATCCTATATCTAATATTCCAAAAATATATTATTAACGGTATCTCCTTATCGTCCGGGTTAAAGGGTTAAGAGGAGAAGAAAGGCGGATTATAAAATGAGAAAAAGAAGAATGATTTGGAAACGCTGTGTTGCGGTTGGACTGGCTGCTGCGATGTGTCTCGGCCTGGCGGCCTGCGGAGAATCAAATGATGGGGAAAGCAATAAGGGTATGGTTACCGTTGATTTCCTGTATTCAGGAGATCTGACAAGAATAGAAGCTTTTAAGACCTTGGTGGATGAATTTAATGATACGGTGGGACCGGAGCTGGGCGTGAGGGTGAAGGGGATTCCCAAAACAGCAAGCCTCACGGATGTTCTTGCCCAACAGCTCCCCAGCAACAGCGGCCCGGATGTGTTTATTACCGGCGATGAGGGCTTTAAAAAGTATGCCCGGTATCTGGATGATCTGACCGGGCATATCGATCAGTCGGTGTTGGACGGTGTGTATGAACAGGCGTTGTACCGCTATCGTTATGATATTCAAACCACCACATCCAATGCGGACGATCCGCTTTTGGGACTGCCTGCCTATGGTGATGCCGTTATATTGTATTATAACAAAGAGGCGCTGGAGAATAATGGTATCATCTGCATCAGCGTTAATGAGGAGGACCTGGATGAGTTCAACGCCGGGACGAAGGCGGATAACAACGGAAAGACAAAGGCGGATTACGGAATTACGGTGGATGTTCCCAAGAAAGGCTTTTACCGCAGTCTCACACCCTTTGTGCCGGCGGAAAATGAGCGGGACGGTGCTTCCTGGAAGATGCCGACATCAGATGAGGTTCTGATTTTCAATGATTGCATCGCCATGAACTGGGATGAGGTGGAGGATCTCGGTCTGATCTGCACCAAGGAACGAAATCCCGCGTCAGAAACACAGTATGGATTTTACACTGAATGGTGGTTCAGCTATGGTTGGGCAGTTGGTGGCGACTGCATTGAAGACATGAGCGGTGATGGCGATTGGACCTTCGCGCTTGCAGGTGAGAATCCAAACTATATCGTAGGTGAAGGAAAGACGTATACCGGGCAGTATACCGGCTATGAGTATAAGGAGAATGAGACACTGGATGTAAAGGATATCATCCAGGCAAATCCGGAGGATACGATTTCCTATATCACAGACAATGCCAGCTATTTCCACTATACAGTCAATGGAGAGGAAGCGACATATCGTGATTTTAGCGCCCAGATCGCGGACGGAACACTGACAGAGTTACCCAAGATCCGTGAGGCATTCCAGCGCTTCTGCTCTCTGGCAGGCATTGGTGGGTTAAATGTCTGCCCCACACCTACTATCTTTGCCAATGGCGGAAGCAGCCTTTCGTATTTTATGTCCGGTGAATTAGCATTGCTGGAACAGCAGACATATCATATTGGAACACTGCAGAATGCAATGCCGTATGAATGGGGAATTGCACCGCTGCCTGTATATAAGGTTTATACGGATCCCACGGATCCTAACTGTGATACGGTGCTGGTTCATGGCGCTGATTCTACATTCTCTTTCGGTAATGTGATCTGCGTAAATGACAAGTCCCAGGTAAAAGAGGCTGCCTACAAATTTGTGAGCTGGGTAGCTTCCGATGGCCAGGGGGTTTTGGCAGAAAACGGATATCAGTCGGTGCGCCCGGCAGATGTGGAGCTTATGCTGGAGAATTTTGATGCTGACAATCCCTGGGCGATCATCGACTGCCTCAGTACAGCGAAGGCCGGCGACTGGTGGTATATGCCTGATACAAGCTGGATTGAATATTGGGCTAATCCGTTGAACTATGAGGTGCGGAATGCGGAGATGTCCTTTGAAGAGTTTCTGTATTCCTACATTGAACAGACGAACGAAGCTCTTGAGAACTATAAGCAGTAAAGCAGGAGGACGCGGATGAAAAAGACGATAAAGCGTTTTCTGGCAGGAATTCTGGCAGCAGGGCTGTGCTTTGGCACAGCCGGCTGCAATGGCCAGGGATCAGGAAAAGATTCACTTGTGTATCTGGATTATGGCACAGGGATCAACGACGACGGCAATTATAATACGGAACTGTACGGAATCAATATCAAGGAACCGCAGGGCGGTGATCCGAGTATGATCTATGTGTCAGAGGAGGAGGACCCGGTCAACGGAGGATATTATTATATGTATTCCGGCGGAACTGCCAGCGCGGAAGAATATGCGAAAGAGCATATCAGTGTGCTGGCGGTAACGTGTTACCGCTCCAAGGACATGTATCAATGGGAGTTGTGCGGATCCATGGATGGTTTCTGCGTAGCCATTGATGAGGAAGACTGGTGTCAGATGCACCAGTGGGGACCCTGCGTGGTCCGTAATCCGGCGGATGGAAAGTACTATTGCTATTTTTCCTCTGCGACTGTGCAGAATTATGGAGCAGAAGGGGTCTCCAGCTCATCCTATGACTGGGACAGACTCTATATAGCAGTTTCCGTGTCCGACTCCCCCATGGGTCCGTTTGACGTACTTTACGATACGGATGCTGCAACCGGGAAGCGTGTTCCCACCATCAATTTCCAGACCGGATGCCAAACGGAACATCCGTGGGCTGTTATTGATCCGGCACCTTTCTTCGATGATGACGGAACACTTTACATGTACTTTAATAAGCATCCGGACGATCATTACACGGAGTTAAACGGGGTGTTTGGAATGAAGATGAAGAGTATGACGATTCCGGATTACTCTACTGTTACCTGCTTGACTCAGGCCGGATATTATCGGGCGTCCAATACGCCTGGAAAGATCGAGATCGAGGATGTGACGAAGGAGGAGCCTTACTTTTCCGATGAGACTGGGATCAACGAAGCTCCCTATATGTACAAGCACAATGGTACCTATTATATTACCTATGCCTCCAATGGCTACGGTATGGCAAATTATTCCGTACACCAGGCAATCGGGGATTCCCCTCTGGGAACCTTCGTGAAGCTGAGTGAGGAGGCTGGCAATCCAGTATTGGACGGCAGCCGGTATAATTTCGTCCACGGCACCGCAAGCCATTCGTTATTGGAGCGGGACGGTGAACTGTGGATCGTGTACCACCGAAACGGCAGTGTAAATAGCTACGAGGAAGGATGGGAGCGTTCTGTCAGCGTGGATCGCGTAAGCCTGGTGGAGAATCAGGAGGGACAGACCGTGTTGTCGGCCAACGGTCCCAGCAAGAGTCTGCAATGGCTGCCGGAGAGCGTCAGTGGCTATCAGAATCTGGCGCAGACTGCGGAGATAGCGCTCAGCGCTGGCACCGGTGCGGAATATCTGACGGATACCGTACTGCCCTTCTACGAGGTGACAAAGGATTATGTGATGAGCGCGGAAGGCGACGTCACGATCACTATGAAATGGCAGGAGCCGGTTCGCGTAAGCTCTCTGATGGTTTACAATGCCCAAAATGTAGAACAGGCATTTTCCAATATCTCAGATATCCGTTTTAAATTGGAAGAACAGCCTTCCTGGGCAAGCAGGAATTACGATTATGCGGTGATCAAGGATCTGAAATTTCCGGATCGCTACTGGAATCCGGAGACGGAGAGATATATCGTAGGCGCTGCGGCAGTCGCGGAATTTGAGGAAATATTGGTGTCAGAGATTGAGATTACGATTAAAGCCGGAGAACGACTGATGGAGTTCAATAAATTTGGAGAACCAAATATCGGCTTAAATCTCTCTGAGATTGTAGTTCTTGGAAGGGAGGGAAACAATGAGTAAAAAGAAAAAGCTTATCATCGCAGCAGCCGCGGTGTGCGTTCTGCTTCTGGCGGGAGGCGTGACTGCCTGGTGTCTCATAAGCGGGAATCGGGGAGAGCGTATTGCGAAGGCGGAGAACCATTATGAGACTGACTATCACAGCTACTGCACCTATGAGCACGATCCTGACATGAAGATCGACGGTGTGTTGGATGAGGCAATGTGGCAGGGAAAAAAGTGGTATACCAATACATATCTGGACAACGTAAACGGGCAGCGTCCAGTGCTTCATGTAACCGGATTTCCAACGGAAAAGGGCGTATATATCGCCTCACTGGTGGAGGATACCAATCTGAGGGACAACGGAGAGCGGGCGCCGCTGGCGAATTCTAACTGGGAGTTCCATGTGTCGGCAGACAATGTAGGGGAGGATCGTTCCAGCAGCGCCCTTTACTGCACGTCTTACAATATCGATATGAAGGGGGAGAATTTTGGAATAAACCCTAATTTTGACCGTGCAGTGAAGGTGGAGGGAGAGTTGAACAGCGAGAATACGACTTCAGCCACGCTGGAGATGTTTATTCCTTGGGAGTCCCTGGGAGTTGATATTTCTCTGGGAGTTCCTACCTCCTTCCGTCTGCGCCCGTCTTACCGGGCTGTTCTTCCGGATGTAGGAAACTGGCCGTTAAATGTTACGCCCGGAAACAATCAGAACAGGGATTTTTATGTTTTTACGGCAGAGGGATATGTGAACGCAGACCGGGAAGGCGCGGTTCTGGGGGACAGCGCGGTTGGATTTGCCAAGACAGCCAACTGGGATGTGTCCAGGGAGGCGGAAGGAATTGTGCAGTCTTCTCCGGGAGAGGAATGGCATCAGATTTATTTTACAGGAGAATATGGCTCAAATTATATTTTGGAGACAAAGCTCACTTATGTAAAACCGTTGAATAATGATTGGCCTAAGGCAGGATTTCTCTTTCGCGGTACGGATTCAACCTGGTATATTGCCGGTCTGAATCTGAACAGTCAGGTGGTGACAGAGGGAAAAGACGGAAGAATGGAAGTGAACACACTGGAAATCGGGACAGTAAGCCAAAACTGGGACTGGCGGACGCTGACGCAATATAACAAGGCCAATGCCAATCCCACCGGTGAGATCAAGTTGACGGTGCTGAAATATGGGAAAAACTTTTATTACTTTGTCAATGACATGTATGTTACCTCTGAGGTGATCGCATCTATGGATAAAGCTGTGCTGCCGGGAATCTGCTCTCTGGGCGCAGATGTGATCTACAAGGATTATTCCTGCAAAGAGCTGACGGAGGAGACGCTTAAGGAGTATCTGAATGGAAAGAAGCTTTGTTCTGTGGATGTGAGCGTGGAAGGCGAAGGCGGAGAGGTGCGGTGCAGCACGCTGGCAGTAGAGCAGGGAGGAAGTTACGGCTTCTCCATCGTCACTAAGCCGGGCTATGTGGTGAATTCCATTCTGATAAACGGCGAGGAGCGGATTGAAGATGCCCAAAAAAATGCGTCCGGCAGTATGTACACGGTCTCCAATGTGAGAGAGAATCAGAAGGTCATCCTTTCCTTCCAAAAATGTGAGGGAAGTGCTTTCACGGGGAAGATAACGCTGTTAGGAGCAAACAAAAGCGCAACGGTGTTTATGACCATGACCAGCGAAGATGATGGAACCCTTTACTATGAAACCTACTGTAATGGAGAATTTTCCGTTACGATTCCGGATGGGCGGTACAAGGTGTATGCTGCCGCGGAAGGGTACCGAAATGAGGTATTTCAGATCAATGTGAAGGGAGATACGTTGCGTGATATAACCTTATCGCCATCCGCCTTCCCAACCACGGTAGACTTGAATGGTTCGAATGTGCAGTGGGGGCTGAATGTCTGGGATCTTACCCATGAGAATGAAAATCGTGTTTCCACCTCTTATGCAGCGGGAGGAAAGTTGGTACCAATCTATTTTGAAGAGACAGCCAAGGATTTTGTGGTGGAGAGCACCATCGATTACACTACGGACTTTACCGGGGATGCATCGCTGTATCAACCGGATCTGATGGGCGGATTTTCCTTCGCTGGCAAAAATAAATCAGGCTTTGTGATGGCTCGGACTAATGGTATTGTCTACCTAAATAACGATTCCTGGAATTACCAGGGCGGCCTGTGGGCACATGATTATCTGGCATATCCCACAAAGAAGAGCATTACCTTTGCGATTGCCAAGGTGGGGGGTGACGCTTACATCTATTGCAACGGGAAAGAAGTGAAGAAGATGTCATGGACCGAGCTGTCCGGTGGTCTTGCCGCAGATGAGGAAGTCGCAGTGGGATTGATGATGATTGCGGATAGGACTGCGGATATCACGTTCTCCGACTACAGCCTGAAGACCGGAACAGCTGCGGCCAGCCAGTATATCGAAGAGCATAAAGCGGAGGATAATACTCCATTGGAGGAGAATCCGATGTTTGCCGAAAAAGTGACGGTGGGCGGAGAGACCTTATTATCCAGACTTGGAACCTGGAACATTGACAATATAGGAAATAATATTGTTTCGACCTCCTATGCGGCCGGCGGCAAGGGCGCTCCCTTCTATTTCTCAGCGAAGGGCAGTGAAGCGCTGTTGCGCGCAACCGTGGAGTACACCACAGACTTTACCGGAAGTGAGTCGGAGTATCAGCCGGATCTGATGGGTGGATTCTGCTTTGACGACGGAGAACAGCAAGGCTGGATTGTGGCCTGTGATACGGGATTTGTATCCACCAACTGGCAGTACCACATGGGCCTTATTGAAGATCCGATTCTGCGGTATCCCACAAAGCGCAAAGTGGACGTGACCATAGCGGTGAAGGAAAATTATATCTATATTTATTATGACGACCAATTTATCTGCAAGGTGACAAAGAAGAGTATCGTGCCAACGGCCTCTGCGGACACGGAACTGGCATTTGGACTTTATATGATTGCCGATAAAACGGCTGACATCCGTTTCAGCAATGTCAGCATCTCTACGGATGCAGGTACAGTGGAGCAATATATCAACCAACACAGATAAGGTGGAAAAGATGTCTCTCCTGTAGGTATGGAATGCTACAGGAGAGGCTCTTTTACATAACAAAAAAGAACGAGGATGTCTTAGATGAAAGTAGTTAATATTATGAATTTTGTGCGAAAGTGCGATTTTCGGATGGAGGATTCCGAGGAACGGATGTATCGCATGACAGAACAGGAACTGGAACTGGTTAACGAGTACGGGAAGGAGAATACATTCCTGCTCCAGTATGACGCTTTGATGGATGAGCGATACATTCGCTTATTCCGGACAAAGGCCACGGAACGCACGGAGCTTGGCCTGTGGTTCGAGGTGGTAAAGCCTCTGACGGACGCAGTTGGGCTGCCCTGGCGCGGCCGGGAGGGGACTACCTGGGACTGGCATGTGATCCCCGGTTTTCTGATGGCGTACACGGTGAAGGAACGGGAGCTTCTTGTGGATGAGGCCATGGGGAAATTTAAAGAAATCTATGGTTACTATCCGGCAACGGTAGCCAGTTGGCTTTTGGACAGCCATAGTGTTGTGTATCTGACGGAGCGTTATGGGGTATCCGCCCTGGGAATCTGCCGTGATCAGACCAATACGGACGCCTATACCTTAGTGGGCGGATATTTCAACCAGGCGTATTATCCGTCTAAGAACAATATGTTCACACCCGCAAGGTCGGAGGAATATCGTATCGAAACGCCGGTATTCCGGCTACTGGGGCCGGATCCCATCCATAATTACGACAATGACAGATACATCCGGAACCAGAAATATCTTCCTTATTGCGGGTGTTATACCCTGGAGCCTGCCTGGGCAGCCGGAAGAGATCCGGAGATTATAAAATGGTTTTTTGATACGTATTTTTGCAACGAGGACATGGGCTATTCCTATGCGCAGCTGGGACAGGAAAATAATTTCTGTGAAGAAACTACCATCACAGGCCTTCGGTATCAACTGGAACTGTTGAAAGACTATCCGGATGTGAAATGCATGAAGATGTGTGATACAGGTGAGGATTTTAAGAGAAGATACCAGAAGACCCCGGTAACCTCGGTTTGTGCCACAGAGGATTGGGACGGGAGCGAGGATGTTCAGTCTGTGTATTACGATTGCGAAAATTATACGGCGAATGTGTTCCGGTATGAGAATAAGATATTCATACGAGCATGGTATCTTTTTGATGAGCGTGTTTATGAGAGCTATTACGAGGAGCCTTGCGATACATGGGATGCGGCTTATGAGAATCTGCCTGTGATTGATACACTTTTATGGGAAGACAGAGATGGACTTGTGCTGGAAGAACATGCAATTCCATTTCAGGTGAAAAGATTGCCGAAGGATGTGTTGGAAGTAAGCTGGGGTGAGAAGGCTGTCA
This sequence comes from uncultured Lachnospiraceae bacterium, assembly GCA_944381535.1. GTDB lineage: Bacteria > Bacillota > Clostridia > Lachnospirales > Lachnospiraceae > 14-2. Next base: position 22,244 of record CALWLN010000019.1, on the reverse strand, counting down.
TCTTTCAGGAAGAGAAAATCGTACTGAAGAATATCACGGCGAGTCTGAATCCTGCGGGAAGTAAGGCGGAGATCACTGCAGAGAAGCAGCGGCTTAGCTATGTCTACAAGGGAAATCATTATTCTCTGGAGGTGGCCGGAGGAAGTATTGCAAAGAAGGACGGAAGGCTGTTGCTTGCACCGGAAGAGAAGGAACTGGTGCTGACGTGGCGGCGGTTTGGAAGCGGAAGTAAAACGCTGAAAAAAGGATGTGAGGAACAAGATGAAAAGAGGTATTAGCGTTCTGTTGACAATTGCTATGGTGTTGACTATGATATACGCAACGCAGGTACAGAGTTTGGCAAATAATGCTGCAACAGGGGATGATGTCTTGAAGATTGAAGATGGTAAATTGATTGTTTCAAATATACGGCAGGATACTTTTTTCCATACGAATCAGGTGTTTTGCGGAGATTATACGGTGGAGATGCGTGCAAAGGTGCGCAATCGGGCTGCCGGATTGCTGCTTGGACAAGGCGGTAATCAGGCGGCAATGTGGAGCCTTGCAACGGTGAACCCATCTGGTGTATGGATTCATCCGATGAACCGTTGGGGTGATGTTGCGAGAGTGCAATCTGACCAGGTTCAGAATGATAAGTGGGCGACATTAAAAGTAGAAATCCAGGGAACAACAGCAACTACCTGGTTAAATGACCGGCAGGTAGATCAGCGCGCCGTACCGGAAGGTTCTTCAAATGGCCCGATTGGCCTGCGCTTTGTCGAGACGGAGGCCGCGGATCTGGATTATATTAAGGTATATCAGGATGGAAGAACAATCTGGGAAGATAATTTTAATAAGCTTGACACAAACAAATGGGACTTTCCGGAACCGGGATATAGCGCAGCCGGAGATGGACGGGTATGGACGCAGAACGGCCAGTTGATTGTGCCGGGCGGTGACGATGTTATTTATACCTCGAAAAAGAACTTCCGCGGAGATTACACAGTTGAAATGAGAGCAACGGTACATAACCAGGCGGCGGGGTTAACCTTTGGCTCCGGCGATCCCAATCCGCCGCTTTGGATCTTAGCCCTGGTTGAACCGTATGGTTTATGGGCCCATCATCCCGGAAACTGGACGGACATTGAGCGGGTTATGTCGGACCAGGTGAAAAAAGATGTTCCGGTTACTATGAAAATTGAAGTGAAAGGAACTACGGTTACCACCTATCTGAACGATCAAAGAGTACATGAGTGTCAGATGGAAGAATCAGTCACTTCCGGTCCCTTGAGATTGCGCTTTGCCGGAAGCGAATCCGCTGATATTGATTATATCCGTGTCAGTGAGAATGGTCAGATTGTATGGCAGGATGAATTTGATTTTCTTGATACCACGAAATGGGATTATGCCGTTCCGGCAGCGGATGCTGTAAGCGACGTTCCGGAATCCTATATGGAACAGGTATGGGAAGGTACGACCGCTTACGAGGAAAGTGTATGGCCGGTAGCGGAGCAGGATGGGACGGTAAAGGATATCCCGCTGTTGTACCGTGCAGATAGGATTTTATCTGTCCAGAATCTGGCCCGCACGGTTACCTATCAGCAGGGAAAGGACTATATTTTAGCAGATGGAAAACTGCGTATTCCAAAAGGTTCCGGTATTCCGGTTACTTCTTACGATACCTATCATCCTTCCAACGGTGAGTTTTCGGATGGAAACGGCGGATATGTTTACTGGGAAGAGGGAACAGGAATTGTAACACGGCAGATTTATGTTACCTACCAACATTCCGATTTCTGGGAAGGAGAAAAACCGGTTGATAAATCAAGTCTGTTGCCCAAAACGATCCAGCGTTTGGAAAACAGGCAGGACTTAAAGATTGTATTTTACGGTGACAGCATCACCGAGGGATATAATACATCCGGCTTTGTAAATACAGCGCCCTATATGCCGAAATGGTCTGTCTTAGTGACGGAGTATTTGAAAAAAGCTTATCCATTTTCCAATATCACGGAAGTAAACACCGGATTATCCGGGAAGGATACGCGCTGGGGAGTTCAGAATATTACAGAACGTGTCATTGCTCATGATCCGGATCTGGCTGTTCTCGCATTTGGAATGAATGACGGCGGACAACGCTCCGCAAAAGAATATGTGGCGAATCTTCAGGCAATGATAGATGCCATCCATGCCAAAAATCCGGCTTGTGAAATCGTCCTGGTCTCCACTACGCTGCCCAATTCGGACGCTCCGGGGGTACGGGGAGAGCACGAAGCATATGAAGAGCCAATGTTAGCCATGGAACAGGAAGGAATTGTTGTTGCGAATATGACAGCAATGCATAGAGCGTTGATAGAGAAAAAATCTTTTCGGGATATGACAGGAAATAATATTAATCATCCAAATGATTATCTGGCACGCGTATATGGTCAGGTTGTTTATCAGACTGCGTTTGGGGAACATCATGACAGGATCGGTAATCTGACAGATGTTTCTTACGTGGATGGCAGCAATGATCCTTATCAAACCTTAGATATTCAATTGCCGGAAAAGATGTCGGGGCCGGTACCGGTATTGGTATTCATTCATGGCGGGGCATGGGTGATCGGGGATAAAACAGATGAAGAGCTTGGCGGTACTTTAGCTGCAGCGCTGGCGAATGGTTACGCTGTCGTGCGCGTGAATTATCGTCTGGCTCAAAACGCGCAGTGGCCGGCACAGATCTATGACTGTAAAGCTGCGATTCGTTTCATTCGCGCCAATGCGGAAAAATACAACCTGAATCCGGAGCAGATCGCCGTCATGGGATGTTCCGCCGGTGGGCATTTAGTTCAGATGATGGGCGTTACCAATGGGAATCCTGAATTTGAGCACCTTTCCATGGGCAATGCGGAAATCTCCAGCGATGTTCAGGCAGTTGTATCCATGTATGGTATTTCCGATGTAAGTACCTGGGATCAATCCATGGATCTGGTTAATATTATTGGAAATGGGAAAGATCCGACCACTATGCTGCTGGGGGATAACTATACGACGGAGCAGGCTTTGGCAGTCAGCCCGATTACCTATGTGTCTTCCAACACGGTGCCAATGTTCGTTGGACATGGAAAAAATGATACTTTAGTGGGATGTGAGCAATCGATTACGCTGGCGGAAAAGCTGAAGGAGAATATAGATCCGGAATTGGTAGATACTTATTTCCCGGAAGATGCGCCACATGCCCATCATGATGCATGGAACAGTGCAGAGACGATAAAAGCAGCCATGAATTTCCTGCAAAAACGGTTCCATCCCGAAGAAAATCTTGACTCGGATGAAAACAGACGTCCAAATTATGGGAATGTAGATCTGTCAGGATATAAAAATAAATATATTGGATTACAGTATGCGACCCAGTCCCCAACCCAGAAGCTTCATCTTGTCCTTCCGGAAGAAGGAGAGAAGCCGTATAAGGTAGTAGTATTTATACACGGCGGCGGATTTGGCGGCGGGAACTCTGCGGGTAATCTGGTATTGTATACAGCAGAAGGCGCATTAAAGGCGTTAGAACGCGGCTATGCGGTTGCAATGGTAGATTACCGCTGCCATCCGGAAGGGCATTTTCCGGAACCCGTTTATGATGTAAAGGCGGCAATCCGTTATCTGAGGGCAAACGCAGAAAAATATAATCTGGATTCTGCGAATATTGCGATCTGGGGTGAATCTGCGGGCGGATGTATCGCTGACTTTGTAGGTACTACCAATGGCGATCCGGCATATGAAGATTTATCCATGGGCAACGCGGAATACTCCAGTGAAGTGCAGGCGGTTGTTTCCTGGTATGCAATTACCGATCTGGCAACGGATCGTAATGCGCAATACCGCCCGAACTGGCTGGGCTCCAATGCTGAAAATATGGATATTGTCAGGGATTCAAGCCCACTGAATCATGTGAAGAAGGATGCGCCTGCATTCTATTTACAGCATGGTATGGCGGATAACGAAGTGGATTATCGGGACAGTGTGAGACTGTATGAAGCTCTGGTAAAGGCAACTGGGAATTCCAATACGACGTTAGAATTATTCCCGGGTATTACCCATGCGGTAAAAAAATTCCTGCAGGAGAGCAATGCGACAAAGATTGTGGATTGGCTGGATAAGGTATTGGTATTCACAGATGATCCAGGGGAAGATAAACCAACAGATAACGATACTGCCACAGACAACAAACCGCAGACGGGATCGGAAAGCACATCAAACGGCGCAACAACACCGAAAACAGGTGATACTACACCGATTGCCGGTATGCTTGGCCTGGTATTAGCAGGCGGTGGTCTGGCGATTGGCTGTAGAAAAAAATTTAAGTAATGTGGCGGCCTGAAATTGATAAAGGAGTAAATCATGATATTTTCAAAGAGATTTGTCAGTGAGTGCCGGGAGTATTCCTCCTATACCGAACACGTGGCTGCACCCATGTTCCGCAAAAATTTTGCGGTGCATGGGGAGGTGCGCATAGCCGAGATCGTCATTTGCGGTCTCGGTTTCTATGATCTGTTCCTCAATGGCAGGAAGATCACCAAGGGACTGTTGGCCCCTTATGTATCTAATCCGGATCACATCCTATATTATGACAGGTATGATATTGCGCCATATCTGCAACCGGGAGAAAATGTGATCGCCATTATGCTGGGAGACGGTTTTTTAAACTGTAAAACGCATGTATGGGATTTTTCACAGAATGTGTTTCGCTCTGCGCCAAAGCTTGCAGTTCATGTTGCAGTGGAAGATGAGGAAGAGAGACAGGAGTGGGAGGCACCGGACTTTTTGTGCCGGAAAGGCCCTGTCGTGTTCAATGACTATAGAAACGGTATATTTTTTGACAAGCGGCTGGAGCCGGAGAGGTGGAAGCTTCCGGGCTTTGCGGAGGATGACAGTTGGCACAGCCCGATTCCTGCAGATCCGCCAAGAGGGCGGGCGAAGCTGTGTATGGCAGAGCCGGTGGTTGTCACGGGAGAATTAAAGCCGGTGAAAGTCTGGCCCGGTGAGCTGGCGGATTATGCGGCCAAGCCAGATGTGACAGAGGCGCTGGGCGGCCGGGATACAGTAGAGCAGGCCCCTGTGCGGACCGGCGGTTATATCTACGACTTCGGGCAGAATAATACCGGTATCTTCCGCTTGAAGATCAAGGGGTGGCCGGGGCAGCGCGTGGATATCCAGTGCGCGGAGACGTTGCGGGACGGCGCGGTGTATTACGGGAATATGTATTACTATCCGGACGGCTACGCCCAGCGGGATATCTATATTGTGGGCAGTGAGAATGAGGAAATATTTGAGCCCATGTTCACCTGTCATGGATTCCGCTATCTCTATGTGTCTGGAATTACCAGGGAGCAGGCTACGCCCGAGCTTCTCACCTATCTCACGGTGAGTTCAGATCTTACGGAACGGGGGACCTTTTCCTGTTCGGATGAGACGGCCAATAAGATCTATGAGATGGCAAGACGCAGCGATATCTCTAATTTCATTTATTTTCCGCTGGACTGCCCCCACCGGGAGAAGAACGGATGGACCGGGGACGCGAACGCTTCCGCAGAGCATATGATCCTGACCATGGGCGTGGAGAAGAGCTATCGGGAGTGGCTTTGTAATCTTCGCTGCGCCCAGCGGGAGGACGGAAAGCTCCCTTGTATTGTTCCAACGGATACCTGGGGCTATGACTGGGGCAGTGGGCCGGCCTGGGACCGGGTGCTGTTCGAGCTTCCTTACTGTATCTGGAAATACCGGGGAGAGACGGCGGTGATCGAAGAGAATGCCCATGCCATGCTGCGCTATCTGGAATACATCGGCAGACGGCGGAACGGGGAAGGGCTGATTGCCGTTGGTCTGGGCGACTGGGTTCCGGTGAACCGGGAGGGCGGCGACTATCAGGCTCCCCTGGGATTCACGGACAGCGTGATGGTATATGATATGTGCTGCAAGGGACGGACGATGTTCCATGCCCTGGGCCTTGACGGTCACGCAGCCTTTGCCGAACAGCTCGGAGAGGAGCTTCTTGCGGCAGTGCGCAGCCGGTATATTGACCGGGATACCATGGTGATCGAGAGTGCCTGCCAGACGGCCCAGGCGATGGGACTGTATTACGGTATTTTCGCAGATGACGAGAAGCCGGAAGCCTTTGCCGGGCTTCTTGAGATCCTTAAGCGTGATGGGGAGAAGCTGACCTGCGGATTCCTGGGAACGCGGGTGCTGTACCATGTGCTGGCGGAATACGGGGAGGCAGAGCTGGCCTGGCGGATGATTATGGGAAAGGAATTCCCGGCCTACGGGTATCTGGTGGAGCAGGGCGCTACCACCCTGCCGGAACAGTTTCTGTCCGATGAACGGAAGTGGACCATGTCACAGAACCATCATTTTCTGGGGGACGTGGTGCAGTGGTTTATGCGTTATCCGGGAGGTATCCGGGTGACGGACAGCACCCATGTGGTGATCCGGCCGGAGTTTATCGAAGCGTTGAACGATGTGAAGGCCAGCCATTGTCTTCCGGCGGGAGAGGTAGCCGTTTCCTGGAAACGGGAGAATGGCCGGATCTGTCTTGCGGTAGATTGCCCGGATGGCGTTGTTTGTCAGGTGGAGACAGGAAAGTGGAAGGATATTGTGGACCTTGAGCGATAGGCGGCGAAAATAAAAGAGGAGGAATAAGAGAAGATGATACCTTTTAAACAAAGCAGATGCCTTCAGGTAACTGCAAACGAGATGAAAGAGATTTATGAGAAGATCAAAACGCCGAAGAAGCTGGGGCCTGTTGTGAAATGGGAGAATGACTTTACGGACAGTGCAACCGTATTTCAGAAGGACGGCGTATTCTATATGTACTTTATATCGATTTCCAAGGATGTGTCTGTGTCAGGGTATGAGACGCACCTGGCAAGATCCGAGGATCTGATTCACTGGACGTATGTGGGAAAGATATTGAAACGCAATGAGCTTGACCGGTGGGACAGCAAGCAGTGTGCAGGATACGCGTCATTTCTTGACATTGCATATGAAGGCGGGGGAAGACTGGAACAGCTTAACGGGAACTATTATATTCCCTATCTTGCAGGAAACAGCGATGGTTATGAGCCGGATCCGTTGTATATGGGATTGGCAAAGACAAAGGATCCGGTGGATCCGGCCTCTTTTGAACGGTTTCTTAAGCCGATCCTGCGCCCGGAGGACGTGGATGCAAGGCCATATGAAGGGAAAACGCTCTATAAGAGCTTTATGTTTCGGGATCCCTTGAATACAACGGGTTATCCCTATGTGAATGTATACAATGCCAAAGGCGAGGATAACGGGGAGCGTATTTTTCTGGCGGTTTCGGAGGATGGAGAGCACTGGGAACGGTACGGGGAACATGCAGTTTTGGACCTTATCAGCAATGGTCAGGGAACCACCGTCGCGGATCCGCAGATCATCCTGATCGGCGATATCTATGTGATGCTGTATTACGGGTCTCGGAACTGTGAAGCGGCGTATGATTCGTTTGCCTGCTCCAGAGATCTTGCCAACTGGACTGTGTGGGAAGGAGAACCGCTTGTAAAGAGCGAGTATCCTTTTGAAAATGGCCATGCCCATAAGCCATGGTTTATCAGATATAACGGAAAGAATTACCATTTTTATTGTGCGGTAAACGATCAGAACGAGCGTTTTATTGCGCTGGCGGTATCGGAGTAGAACAGGATGCCGGTGAACCGGGAGGGCAGCGAAAATAAAAGAGGAGCTATTTTCTATGAATGTAAAAGTAATCAAGACAATCAAAGGCTGCAAGCCAATGCAGGAAATGCAGGAGGCTGTTGTTACAGAAGATAACGGAGAGGAAGGCAGGCTGATCAATATTTTCCCGGATATCGAATACCAGGAGATTGAGGGTTTTGGAGGAGCCTTTACGGAGGCCGCCTCCACCACCCTGGACAAGCTTGGCAGCGAGAATCGTGAAAAGGTCTTAAAGCTTTATTTTGATCCTGTGGAGGGAATCGGATATAACCTGGGACGGATTCATATGAACAGCTGCGATTTTTCATTGGGGAACTATTCCTGCGTGGAGGAAAATGACGATACCCTGGAGAGTTTTAATATTGAGCGCGACAAAGGTTCTGTGATTCCCATGATTAAGGAAGCCATGGCCTATGGCGATATCTGTATCTTTTCCTCCCCCTGGAGTCCACCTGCTTATATGAAGACAAACGGGCAGATGAATCGGGGCGGGAAGCTGAAAGAGGAATACTTTGAGTTATGGGCAGAGTATTATGTGAAATTTATTGAGGAATATCGGAAATGTGGCATCGATATCTGGGGAATCACGGTTCAGAATGAGCCGAAGGCAGTGCAGCCATGGGATTCCTGCGTCTATACCGCTGAAGAGGAACGGGATTTTGTAAAAAATTATCTCGGCCCCAAAATGGAAAAAATCGGTGTCAAGATTATGTTCTGGGATCATAACAAGGAGCGTGTGATCTCAAGATCCAGGGTCATGCTGGGAGATGAAGAAGCGGGAAAATATATATATGGAATCGCGTTTCACTGGTACAGCGGCGATCATTTTGAACAGCTGGAAATGTTTCACAGATTATATCCGGACAGAGCTCTTGTCTTTTCAGAGGGATGCTATGAGTACAGCCTTGGAGCCCAGGACACGGTGAAGATCGGTGAAAAGTACGCTCACGATATGATTGGCAATTTCAACAATTACTGCAATATGTTCTGCGACTGGAATCTGCTGCTGGATGAAAAGGGTGGGCCGAATCATGTGGGAAATTATTGCGATGCGCCCATCATGGCGGATACGCAGAACGATACATTATATGTCCATGATTCCTATTATTACATCGGTCATTTCAGCAGGTATGTGAAAAAGGGAGCGAAGAGGATCGGAAGCAGCAAATGGACTTCTGCCATTGGCACTGTTTCTTTCAAAAATCCGGATGGAAGCATTGTTTCCATTGTGCTCAATACCACAGAAGATGAGATTCCCTTTTTCTTCAGTATCCAGGGAAAGATCGTGAAGACCACAGCAGAGGCTCATTCTATTGGGACGTATATATTTCATTCTCGCAAGGAAGAAAAAGTGTAGGAAGAGGGAAGAAAAAATGACAGAGCAGGAGAGAGACAGAGTAAGGATAATCTGTGATAAAATCAGTCAGAGAATTGAAGAAAAGCACATCGGGTGTTTCCATGGTTCCGACGCACCGCTCTTTTTTATCTCCACGGAGTATCCGGGATTGTGGCTGGAGCATGTATATGACGCAGTTTTTTATGCGAAGCTTTCCGGGGAAGTTTTGCCCGAACGGCTTGCCATCGCGAAGAATACGATTCAGTTCTTCATTGACAATCAGACTGCGGAGGGCCAGTATCCCTGCTTTTACCGGGATCCGGCCAGGGCGGTAAATTGGCAGGGAGAGTGGATGGGCTATAGTCATATTCAGGAATGCGTCTCCTTCCCGGCCCTCTGCCTGGAGGTCTGTCAGATGGCGGAGGATTCCCGTCTTACAGAGCGGGTTTATGAATCGGCGAAGAAGTGGGATGGCTGGCTTCGGAAATATCGCATGACAAGAGGCCTGGGGCTGGTGGAGCAGTTTGTGGGATATGACACAGGGCATGACTGGAGCGGCCGAATCCAGGGCTTCTCCTGTCCGGGGCGCTATGAGAAGGATGGAGAACCGATGAATGCGGCTGTTCTGCCTCAGGATGACGTAGTGCCGGTGATCGCGGTGGATATGAATGCGAATTTCTACGGCACGCAGAAGGCTCTGGCTGCCCTGGCACGGCTGTGCGGGAAAGAACAGGAAGCGCAGGAATGGGAGCAGCGGGCGGCGGAAGTAAAGCAGAAGCTGTTTGAGATCTGCTATGACAAGGAGGACGCTTTCTTTTATGATGTGGATAAGCATGGGAAAAAGCGGAAATATCTTTCCAGCACGATTTTTCATCTGTTTCAGGAAAAGGTGCTGGATCCGGAAGCGGACAGTGAGCTGATCCGTGAGATCTACACACGGCACATCAAAAATCCGGAGGAATTCTGGACGGAATATCCGTTTCCCTCCATGGCGGTGTGTGATCCCTCCTGCAAAGGACACATGCCGGGGAACTGCTGGGGATATTATTCCCAGGCGCTGATTGCCCTGCGCTGTACCAGATGGATGGACGACTACGGGTTTGGTGAGGACTTTGACCATATCTGTCGGAAATGGCTGGAAGCCTGGACAAGATGCTTTGATGATATGAAGCTGGGACAGGAGCTGGATCCCTTTACCGGGGAGCCAAGCCAGTGTTCGGAATGGTACTCCAGCTGTATGCTGTTTTATCTGTATGCGGCACAGAGGCTGAATGGTGTGGGGCGGGCTGTATGGGAGCATCAATCTGGCAGCGATTAGCGACGGCGTTATCACGCCGGAACACGCAGATATTCTGCGGTTCCAATGCCTGCCGCCTCCTTGATTGCATTACGCATCATTGTAGCAACTTCATCAACAGAGTATCCTTTGCTTCCATGCATCCTGTCCTCCTCGACAGCAAGCAGCTCTTCACGAAGTTTCAGCATTTTTTCCCTGCGGTTGTAGGTTTCGATGTCCATAACAACTAAATCTCCCTCGCTGTTTTTGGTTAGGAAAACCGGTTCTGAAGTCTTTCTGCACATATCGGCAATCTCGTTGTAGTTTTGACGGATTGCTGCGGATGGACGAATATTCATGGCGATACCTCCAGATTACTGATAGTAATATTCTGACTATATTATACTTATTTTATACCACTAAATCAGTGCACTAACTGACAGCTTATTTTTCATTTGATTTTTCACTTCAGTGGTGGAGCTGTTGCAAAAACATGCGTGGATACTATAAAATTTTCTCTTGCATTTTGGGAATATTCGTATTAAAATGACTTCATCAACTTTGATTCGGAAGCTTCTATATGTAAGAATCAATCTATGTTGTATCGGAAAACGCAGTTTCGCGTATTTTCCCTGGATTATATGAAGGTATATCAGGATGGAAAAACAATCTGGGAAGATACTTTTAATAAGAGTGATGCATGACAGCGACCGGTATAAAAAGGTACTGGGCATGGGAGAGGCGGCCATGAAGCCCCTGTACTGGATCATTTATAAAAGCCCTGAGGCGGGACTGTATGAATATATCTGTGCCAGGGCTTTGGCGGAGCTGTCCGGGTATCCGCCTGAAAATGATGACGGCACGCAGACCTGGACAAATTCCAGAGAATTTTTGGAGAGATTTGATGAGATGGTGTTGGAGGAACGCAGCAGCGAATAGGATTCGGAGAAGGCGGTCTGTGGCTTGCTGTCTGAACTGTTACAACGTGTCGTGTGAGATTTTTGGCAAGGGATAAATTCGCTTGAATGTCAGCCGTAAATATGAGAAAATATAACCCAGAGGATATATTTTAGAGGATAGAATCCGGAGGGATGTGATAAAATGACCGATTACGAGAAAGTCGTTAGCTGGTGGCAAGAGAAAGGGATAACCACAGACGCTGAGCTTGCGGAAGTGCTGAACGGACACAGTATTGCCTTTGCTTATCATTCCGGCAAAATTGAAAATGATAATATTACCTATCATGATACCAGAGAAATTTTTGAGCATGACGGTGTAACATCTTATACCGGGGATTTGCGAACATTGTTTGAGATTCGTAACGAGAAAGATGCCTATGAACTGTTTTTGATTGCATTTCGTGAAAAATGGCCTTTCGATGAAGTACTCATCAAGAAAATGCAAAAGCGTTTGACCCGGAATACCTATGATATACGCAGATGGCAGTTGGGGGAACGACCCGGAGAATATAAGCATCACGATTATGTAACCGGAAAAGAAGAAATCGGAGCCCCGCCGGAGGACGTGCAGGAAGAAATGGCCGAATTGCTGACAGAGTTAAAGGAAGTCTCAGACAAAGATGCTTTCATAGCTGCGGCGTATTTTCATGCAAAATTTGAAAATATTCATCCCTTTGCGGATGGCAACGGGCGCACCGGCCGGTTGGCAATGAATTATTTTTTGGTGATGCACAATCACCCGCCTGTGACAATCCATGAGGAGGATCGAAAATTTTACTACGACGCGCTGGAGGCCTGGGATATCAGACAGGAGCTTCGTCCTCTTCTTGATTTTCTGAGGGAACAGACGGAAAAGACATGGAAAAAGCAGATTTGCAGGAAAGCCGGTTATCGTGACGGTACCGGAGGCCGGAGAATCATTCGCTGACGGGTCGGTCTGTGTGTAATGTTATTTTGTAGAGTAGATAGAAAAGAGGTGTATCTGATGTCGAAAAATATGGAGGAGTTATTAAGACAGTATCGGGACAAGTTAGAGTCTGTATCCGAATCCCATATTAAAAAGATTATTTTATTTGGCTCTTATGCAAGGGGTGATTTTAGAAATGACTCTGACATAGACGTCATGATACTGGTTGACCTGGATGAGGCGCAAATGGAGCAGTATCAGAATAAGGTATCTGATATCACCTATGATTTTAACTGGGAGAACCAGACGGAGATTATGCCTGTTGTTCTGAACGTTGATCATTTTAATTACTGGAAAAATGCGTATATGTTTTATAAAAATGTGGAAGAAGAAGGTGTGGAGCTATAGTGGAAAAAGAACGGACAGGGAATTATCAGGATGTTGCTAAATATAAGCTGGAACAGGCTATAGATGATTTGGAATCGGCGAAAATACTTTTGGAAGCCGGAAAATATAAAGCAGGAAATAACAGAGCGTACTATGCATGTTTTCATGCGGTGGACGCTGTTTTAGCATTAGAGCCGAAAGCGTTTAAAAGGCATAAGGATACGTTGGCTTATTTTAATAAAAATTATGTTCACACGGATATTTTTTCCAAAGATATTGGCCGTAAGCTGGCAAGGTTAGAGGTGATACGCCATAAAAGTGATTATGATGATTTTTATATTGCCAGTAAAGAGGAAGCGGTTGAACAGGTGGCAACGGCCGAAGAAGTGATCGGAGAGGTGAAGAAGTATATCCAGGGTAGAATGTAGTATTGAGAAAAAGGCGACTGTTTGTAAGACAGCCGCCTTTTCACAAATATTAATAAGCAAAAATGTTTTTCAACTCACAGAATTAAAAATCCTGACAGAAATAATCTAACATATTTTTCAAAAAGGTACAAGATAGTATAGAGAAAATGTCGTATTTCAAGGCAATATGTTAATGCTTGTATTTCTAAAATATAAATATGCAACAATATAAATTTACATTGTTGCATATTAAAAAAATATTGACAAAATATTACTATTATGGTATTTTATTGATGTAAGGACAAATCCCCTCCAAGATCGGCAAATCTCAGAGGGGAAGGAAAGCTACCTCAAATTGAATAGAGATATACTTTTCGCAAAACTTATTTTATCTTTTCTCTATCCAATTGTCAATGCTTTCCGCCTAAAAACAGCGCAACTTTTCCGCAAACATTAATTTTGTTCGTTGGGAAGAAAGACGCACAACATTTTAATTTAAGGATGAAAGAGCATGAAGGCAACAAAAATCAAAATGAAGCGGGGCTGTACAGAGTCTAATAACGTACAGGAGATTGACTCCATTTTACTGGACGTTACAGGAATCTACCACAAAAAAGAACAGCTCCACGATTATCTGCTTCAAAACCCAAATACCATACAGGTAAACATTTATCCGTATCCGAATTTGATACCTGCCAAGAGTATCTACGGAGAAAGATATGTCAGATCTGAAGACAATGACACAAGACAGGATAATCTAAAAGTCATAGCGCATTGAAACCGGACCGTTTCTGTGTGCTATGACTTGAAAAAACGCAATTCGTATGATACGATAATACAAAAGGAAACAAAAATATGTAAAAGAATCACATGAATATATACAAAACACACAAAAGGAGACGACTAAGATAGAAAAGAATATTTTTCTAAAAGAAGATATCTACCGCGCCCATGTAGAGCCACAATCAAAAAGAACCCAAAATGAAAAAACACATTTAAGCAATACGCTTAGCGTTACGAAGGACATCTGTCCATTGGATTGTCTGAAATATTTAGCCGAGGTGATAGCCGTCCTGCATGACGCAGGAAAGCTCAGACCGGAATTTCAGCAGTATATGGAGGAAATACTGGAGAAAGGGGAAGATGCATATCGGCAGCAGATAGACCATGCAACAGCAGGTGGCAGAATTGCGGAAAATATTGCCCAAGGTGCGCTGGTTTCCAAGATAGTGGCAACTGCCGTCTATTCCCACCATGGACTTCAGGATTGTATCGATATGGCTACCGGGAAAACCCTTTCAGAAATTCGCCGGGAGAGGGACATATCCTTTGAAACGGCAGAAGAAAGATATTTCAGTATCTGCGACAAAAAAGTTCTGACAGAATGGCTTTTGAAGGCGCACCAGGATGTGCAGAAGATACAAAAAAGCATTAAAGCAATGGCCGTCAGATACGGAGAAGAAGGAAAATATGGGAGTACAGACTTTTTCCTGGGAATGTATGAGCGGCTTTTGATCTCCGTGTTGATAGACAGTGACTGGACTGATTCCGCAAGCTTTTCAGAAGACAGGCCGCTGCCGGAAAGAATAACAAAAGAGCAGAGCAAACGGATTTGGACTGAGATGATTTTGAATTTTGATAAACGTATGGAACGCCTTATTTCAAAAAAGGAAAAAAGCCTCCTGGATGGTTACCGGCGTGAAATATCGGATTTATGCTATCAAACTTCGAGATTAAGAGAGCGGCTGTATCGTCTGACGGTTCCCACCGGGGCGGGAAAGACGTTAAGCAGCCTGCGATTTGCCCTGCACCATGCGAAGGAATTTGAGAAGCTGCATATTTTCTATGTGGCGCCGTTTAATTCCATATTGGAGCAAAACGCGGAAGAAATTCGAAAAGCCGTGGGAAGTGAAGGCAATGTCTTGGAACATCACTGCAATGTGGTGTATGAGGAGGAGGAAAAACAACAGAATTACAAAAAGCTGACGGAGAGATGGGACTGTCCGTTTATCGTCACCACAGCGGTTCAAATGCTGAACACCTTATTTTCAGGGCAAAAGAGCAGTATCCGCCGCATGTATAACCTGTGCAACAGTGTGATCATCTTTGACGAGGTGCAGGCGTTTCCGCTAAAGTGTACGGAGCTCTTTTCACTGGCCGTTAATTTCCTTACGGAGTTCTGCAATACGACGGTGGTCCTGTGCTCCGCAACTCAGCCATCCCTGGCGGAACGGGAAGAAAACAACATTCTGAAATGCCAGGAAATGGCAGGGGATATCCATCAATATATGGAAGCGTTCCGGCGGGTGGAGATTGAGGATACAAGAGACCTTGTTCCCGGTGGAATGAATATCGAACAGACGGCAAGGTTTACCCTGGATTCTATCGAAGAATGTGACAGCGTGTTGGTGATCATGAATACCAAAACAGCGGCGAAAAATTTATACGAGGCTTTGAAAAAAGAAGGTGGGGACGAATATGAGCTATACCACCTGAGTGCCAATATGTGTCCGGAGCATCGAAGTGATAAGCTGAACGAAATAAGGAAAATGCTGGAGGATAAGGAGAATGTGCCGAATAAAAAGAAGCTTATCTGCGTCAGTACACAGCTGATAGAGGCGGGGGTAGACGTCTCCTTTGGCTGTGTCATCCGTGCCCTTGCCGGGCTGGACAGTATCATCCAGGCGGCCGGGCGTTGCAATCGGCATAAGGAGAATGATAAGCCAGGAAAAGTGTATATCATACAGATGTCAAAAGAGGCAGAGCGGCTGGGAAAGCCGCTGTATGAGATAAGGCAGGCCCAGAGAGCCTGTGAAAAACTGCTGGATGAATTCAGGCAGGAACCGGAGCAATTTCAGGGAAGCCTGGATTCGCAGTATTCGGTCAGGAGATATTATCGCCTTCTTTATCATGAGTTGGATAAGGACGAAACGAAATATCCGGTGGAAATTGAGGATGGTGTTGGCACCAATCTCATAGACCTGCTAGGGAAGAATACGATGGGAATAAGGCAGTATGGAAGATACCATAAAAAAGATTGCCCGAAATATCTAAATCAAGCGTTTAAGACCGCCGGGGAAAAGTTTGAAGTAATACCGGAGGATGGGAAGATAACAGTTGTGGTTCCCTATAATGAGAAGGCAGAAGAAGACATTGCCAAGCTGAAGAAGGGTGGACAGACCATTTCTGAGCAGAAAATGATTTTAAGACGGCTGCAGCGCTTTACGGTAGGTATTTCCGTGTGGATGAAGGAGAAGCTGGGAGATGCTATTGAATATATCAGCGAAGGAAACATTTTAGTTTTAAATAAAGATTATTATGATTCCGAAACGGGGGTGAATGAGACACCGAACAGACAGTTTCTGAATTTTTAGTCTTCAGGAGGTGAGAAAGTGGAAAAATACAGAAACACAATCGAATTTGAAGTATATGGAAAGTACGCGTTGTTTGCTGACCCGGTGACGCGGGTGGGAGGAGAAAAAAGCAGCTACCATATCCCCACCTATGAAGCGTTGAAAGGAATTGTGGAAAGTATCTATTGGAAACCCACGCTGATGTGGATTGTTGACGCGGTGCGTGTTATGAGACCGATTCAGACCGAGACCAAGGGGGTGCGTCCCCTGGTTTACAACGGAGGAAATGAGTTGGCATATTATACCTATTTAAAGGATGTATGCTATCAGGTGCGGGCGCATTTTGAATTTAATCCGAACCACCCGGAGCTGGAGGCGGACAGGAACGAGCATAAGCACCATAACATTGCGAAACGCATGGTAAACAGAGGCGGGCGCAGGGATATTTTCCTTGGAACGAGAGACTGCCAGGCCTTTGTGGAGCCCTGTACGTTCGGGGAGGGCCAAAGCTATTATGATTCCATGCCGGGAGAGCTTTCTTATGGATTTATGTATCATGGAATTACTTATGCGGACGAGGCGGTTCTTCCGGAAGAAAAAAACAAGATGACGGTGAATTTCTGGCGGCCCGTGATGAAAACGGGAGGAATCATTGAGTTTATCCGCCCCGAGGAATGTACGGAAAAACGCTTCGTGAAAGAAATGAGCGTGAAGCAGTTTGGCGGGCAGAATTTTTCCGGGCTTAAGGAATTTACCGGGGAGGAGGTGGCGGATTGAGCTGGGAAGAGGATTTGCTGGATTTGTATGAAAAAAACAGCGGACTGGCAGGAAAAGTAGAATATAAAAGGTATAAGACAAAAAATGGGGAGGAACGGATTCCCTATGTATTGCTGCCGCCCTTTCACACAACAGTAGCTGCGCAGATAGAGGTAACCATTGATGAAGAGGGAACTTTTCTGAGAGCCTCACAGGTAGATGAGGAAGATAAAATGACGATCATTCCCGTGACGGAAAAGTCGGGAAGCAGAACAGCGGGAAAAGAACCACATCCCTTGTGTGACAATTTACAATACCTGGCAGGCGATTATGATCGATACGTGAATGGGAAAAAGGGTGACGCCAAAGAGTGCTATGAACGCTATATGCAGGCACTGGAACAATGGCATTTGTCACCATATACCCATTCAAAGGTGGACGCCATATATTCTTATCTGAAAAAACAAACTTTAATACAGGATTTGGTGAAAGCCAATGTATTGATTTTGGATGAAGATGGCATGTTGGACCCGAAGGTAAAGATGAAGAATGTGGACCAGAGTAAAGCCTTTGTGCGTTTTATTGTTAGGGCCGGGGTGTTGGAGGAAATAGGGGAGGATGCCTGCTGGAAGGACAGGACTCTTCAGCAATGTTTTGTGGAATATTACCGTTCAATACAGGGGAATAAAGTGCTGGATTATCTGACCGGAAGACAGGAGACGCCGTCTTATCTTCACTCAAAAAAAATAAGAAATGAAGGAGATGGCGCGAAACTGATTTCCTCCAACGACGAGACGGGATTCACCTACCGGGGGCGCTTTGCAAACAAGGAGCAGGCATTTTCCATTGGAGGCGAGACCTCTCAAAAAATACACAATGCCTTAAAGTGGATTATCCGAAAACAGGGGCAGAGCTTTGATACTTTAATGATGGTGACATGGGAATCCAATTCCGTCAAAATGCCCTTGTGGAGCGTGGATACGGAGACCGTGAGCGCAGGAGTGGAGGAGGAAGAGCCCCTGGCAGAGGAGGAAGTGGAAAACAGCCTGTTTACGGATGAATTTGTGGAGGAAGAACCGGAGGAGGAAAGCAGTTCGGATGGAAATCCCACCACTGCGAAACAATTTTACCAGGCTTTAGAGGGTTATCGAAAACGGGTAGAGAACACCTCCAGAATGATTTTGCTTGCATTTGACGCGGCGACAACCGGACGTCTTGCATTGGCCGAGTACAAGACCATGGATACGGCCAGATATCTAACAAATATTGAAAAATGGCATGACCGGTGCGGCTGGATACAGGAAAAATGGAAGGAGGGAAAGAGAAAGCGTTATTACGGGGTTCCGGGGGTCAGGGATATTGCCGATATTCTGTATGGCTCGGAGACAAGAGGAATGCTGACCATCAAGAACGGGAAAAGGCTATATGGGGAAATCAGCAAGCGGCTGCTGCCCTGCATATGGGATGGGAGAGACATTCCCTATGATTTGGTAAATCTGGCAATCGCAAAGGCCTCGGCTCCGCTGACCTATAAGGAGCGTTATAACTGGGAACGGGTTTTGACCCTGGCGTGTTCTTTTGTAAAAAAATACAGATTTGAGAAAAAGAAGGAGGAATGGAACGTGGCGTTGGACACAAATTGCACTGACAGAAATTATTTATATGGGAGGCTTTTGGCGGTGGCGGACCGGATTGAGTACAGAACCTTTAACAAGGAAAACGATTCCGGGCGTATCACAAACGCAAAAAGATACATGAGCACTTTTTCCCAGAGGCCATTTGAGACATGGAAGGTAATCGAGGAAAACCTGCAGCCGTATCTTGGCAAGCTGCCTATCATAGAGAGACGCTATTATGAAAATCTGATAGACAGCATTTGCCAGCTGTTTGAAGTCAGCAGCTTTCAGGAAAATACAAAGCTGGACGGACTGTATCTGTTGGGCTTTCACAGTCAATCCTTTGATTTAAAAAATTATAAAAAAGAGGAAAGTGATAGGGAGGAAAATTAAATGAGCGAATTAAAAGGAAAAATTGATTTTACATTATTTATCAGTGTATGTAACGCAAATCCCAATGGGGACCCGCTGAACGGGAATCGTCCCAGAATCGACCTTGACGGCTACGGTGAAATTTCGGATGTGTGCATTAAGAGGAAGATTAGAAACCGGTTTCAGGACATGGGACAGCGGGTTTTTGTACAATCGGATGACCGGTCAGATGATGGTTTTCAAAGTCTGAAGGACAGAGCGGAGGGTTCGGACAGACTAAAAGCGGAGCTTACGAAAAAGAAGGGCGCAAACCGGGAAGAATGCGCAAAGATTGCCTGCGAAGAATGGATCGATGTGAGAAGCTTTGGACAGGTATTTGCTTTCAAGGGAGAAGAGGTATCCTTTGGCGTGCGGGGCCCGGTGTCCATTCACCAGGCGGTAAGTCTGTCGCCCGTGGACATCATCAGTATGCAAATCACAAAGAGCGTAAACAGTGAGGCGGGAAAAGAAAGCAAGGCCTCCGACACCATGGGAACAAAGCACCGAATCGGATATGCGGTATATAAGGTGATGGGAAGTGTGAATGTCCAACTGGCAGAGAAAACAGGTTTTTCCCAGGAGGATGCGGAACTGTTGAAGGAAGCCTTAAAAACCTTATTTGAAAATGACGCCTCCTCCGCAAGGCCGGACGGAAGTATGGAAGTGTGCCGGATGTATTGGTGGCAGCATGAGGAGAAGACCCCGGCGGTGTCCAGTGGGAGGATTCAAAGAGGCTTTCATATAAATCCGGTGAGCCGCCCGAAGGATTTTAAGGATTATGAGATTGATTGGGAACTTGCCGGATGTGTAAAGCCGGAGGTGTTTGATTTTGTATAACGAAGAAGATTTTCTTCAGTTATCGGGAATCCAGCATTTTGCCTTCTGCCGCAGACAGTGGGCGCTGGCTTACATCGAAATGCAGTGGCAGGAAAATGTAAGGACGGTGGAAGGCAGACTGCTCCACGAGAAAGCGCATGACGCTTCCATAAAGGAGAAGCGGGGAGAGCTTATCATTGCCAGGGCGCTGCCGGTTCATTCCAGAGAACTGGGTATCAGCGGAGAGTGTGATGTGGTGGAGTTTCATCGAGCAAAGGAGGGAATACCTCTTGCGGGAAGGGAAGGAACCTACACTGTGATACCGGTGGAGTATAAACGGGGCAGCCCAAAGTCAAATGATATAGACGCTCTTCAGATTATGGCCCAGACATTATGTCTGGAGGAAATGCTGTGCTGCAGTATTCCGTTTGGATATATTTATTATGGAGAGACCAGACACCGGGAGAAGATAGAATTCACCCCTGAATTGCGCAGCAAGGTGAAGGATATGTTCGTGGAAATGCATAAATATTTTGAGCAGAGATATACGCCCAAGGTCAAGCGCAGCAAAGCCTGTAATGCCTGTTCCTTAAAGGATATCTGTTTGCCTGCATTGAACAAAAATATTTCCGTATCGGACTATATTGAAAGCAGAATCAGAGAGGAGAAAGGTACCGGATGAAACGATTGCTGAATACGTTATATATAACAGGGAAGAACAGGTATCTTTCTCTGGATGGTGAGAATGTGGTAATCTCCGAACAGCAGGAGGAAATCGGAAGGGTTCCGCTCCATAATCTTCAGGGAATCGTAACCTTTGGATATACAGGAGCCAGCCCTGCTCTGATGGGAGCCTGTGCGGAAAGGAATATTGAATTAACCTTTATGTCCGGAAACGGGCGCTTTCTGGCACGGATAACAGGGGAAGTCAAAGGAAATGTGACGTTAAGGAAACAGCAGTACAGGATTAGCGAGAATCCGGAAGAGAGCATAAAGCTTGCCAGAAATTTTATTACAGGGAAGGTCTATAATGCCAGATGGATTTTAGAACGGGCAGCGCGGGATTATCCCTTAAGAGTAGATGCGGAGCTGTTAAAGCAGAAATCGGGAATTCTTTACCAAAGTCTTGACAGTATTCGTAAGTGCGACACAAGCGCCAGGCTTCTTGGTCTGGAGGGAGAGGCGGCCTCCGTATATTTTTCGGTTTTTGATGAGCTGATATTGCAGCAAAAAGAGGAATTTTATTTTCGGGAACGGAATAAGAGACCGCCGCTGGATAAGGTAAATGCCATGCTTTCTTTTGCGTACAGTCTGCTGGCGGGAATGTGCGGAGCCGCTCTGGAAGCGGTTGGTCTGGATCCTTATGTAGGTTTTTATCATACGGACAGGCCGGGGCGGATATCCTTGGCGCTGGATATGATGGAAGAACTCAGGGCAGTCATGGCGGATCGTTTCGTTTTGACTTTAATCAACAGGCGTATCGTCAAAGGGTCAGATTTTATCCAAAAAGAGAACGGAGCCGTGGTATTGAATGACAGCGGAAGAAAGGCGTTTTTAAATGCCTGGCAGGAGCGAAAACAGGAAATGATTACACACCCGTTTCTGAATGAAAAGCTGGAGTGGGGTATGGTTCCGCATGCACAGGCAATGCTTCTGGCCCGCTGTGTAAGGGGAGACCTGGAGGAGTATCCGCCGTTTTTCTGGAAATAGAAATGAGGGAAGCATATGCTTGTTTTGATTACTTATGATGTAAATACACAGACTGCGGCCGGGCGGAAGAGATTGCGAAAGGTGGCAAAGCAATGTGTGAATTACGGACAGAGAGTGCAAAATTCTGTATTTGAATGCCAGGTGGATTCCGTCAAATATCGTCAGATTCGAGCGATTTTGGAAGAGATAATAGATAAGGATACCGACAGCCTGCGGTTTTATAATCTTGGTGACAAATACAAAAGCAAAGTAGAACATGTGGGAGCAAAGCCGAGTTTTGATGTAACTGAGCCGTTGATTTTCTAGTGCGAATATGATGTACACATAAATTCCTGGGGCTTTCGCACCGGATTATGAGGCTTGATTGGATTAAAAAGCAGGATTACATGTTCTAAAATAAGGAAGCAATAGGGGATTTTTGGTAATATTAGTCAAATTATTATTGCAAAACTTCGGGTAAAACTGTGAAGTTTTGCTGTCGGCCTCTGTGTGAGGCCGTGAGTTGAAGCATCTTTTTTTACGGTTACCTACCATTAAAGGTTGTCGGCCTCTCTGTGAGGCCGTGAGTTGAAGCATTTTTGCCGGGACAACGGTTTT
>CALWLN010000018.1 GCA_944381535.1 uncultured Lachnospiraceae bacterium | reverse complement strand
CTTGAAGAGCACAAGGTAGATAGGGCAGAGGTGGAAGCGCAGTAATGCGTGGAGCTGACTGTCACTAATCGGTCGAGGGCTTGACCAAAAAGGAATCGGTTTTCTGTGTGAAATTTTGAAGGTATATTTTAATACCGGATAATCCTCCTTAGCTCAGTCGGTAGAGCATGCGGCTGTTAACCGCAGTGTCGTTGGTTCGAGTCCAACAGGGGGAGTTTGAAAAGCCCGTAAATTCAATGTTTGCGGGTTTTGCTATTGAAAAATTGTAACAAAAAAGTAGAGTGCTTTAGAAATAAGCGCAATGTAACCGATAACCAAAAAACATTTTCAGATGTATGGGATGCCCATGTAAGTAGTGGCGTAATTACGATATGCCAGTCTGGGAAACGGTGGATTTATTTCGTATTTGTAAAAAATTACATATATTAATTGAAGAGCCGCTTATCTTATATGGGATAGACGGCTTTTTTGCGTTTGTATATAGCCGCTCAAATCTTATGGGCGGCTAAATTCACGTAAAGAAGGTTTTGAGCTGTGAAACCGTGCTCCGGCAGTATGTCCAGGGAAAGTTAAAATGAAAATGTAGGCAGCAATATACAGAAGAAATAAAAAGAAGGTCACAGGAGATTATGGCTCAGTCAAAGATCCGCAAATTCGACAGCCTTCATATTGCAGCTGCGGAATTTGCGGAAGCAGACGTTATGCTGACAACGGATGACAGATTAGAAAAAATGGCTGCGAAGCTGGAGTTACATGTTAAGGTAATGAATCCATTAAGATTTGCATGGGAGGCGATTTAGATGTTAAGTGTGAATTTAAATAATCCATCGGAAGTAAGAGCGATAGGGTTCCAGGCATTACGGGACGCTCTTGGCCCAGTAGGAGCGGTTCGTTTTATGCAGCAGTATGAAGTGGGATATGGAGATTATACGAAAGAAAAGGAAGAGGAATCGGACATAGGGTTGGATGAGATTGATGCATTATTAAGGAAATAGCCCGCCTGTACTGATAGATGATTGGCTGACCGGTTCCCAGATGTTTTGGATGATGAAAAACGTAACCGAGGTTTATATTCAAAGTGCCGACAATACGGTTTTGCCCTAACGGGCGGAAATTGTGTGCCGGCGCTTTTTTGCGTAAATAAGAAATTGTTTAAAAGTTGTTTAAAAAATCCATACGAAGTTATTAGATATATCCCTTAGACTACACTTCAGAATACAAAAAGAAAGAAGGGATATGATGGAACGGATCGTTATCATACCGGCGCTGAACCCGGATGAGAGACTGCGAGGTCTTGTAGAAAGAAACTGGGAATTGGGGAATCAGGTCATCCTCGTAGATGACGGAAGCGACAAGGATCACGCAAAGCTTTTTTGGGAACTGAGTGAGAAGTGTATTGTTCTCCATCATAAGGAAAACCAAGGAAAGGGGGCAGCAATAAAGACAGCTTTGAAATATATCAGGGAAGAACTGTGGGAGTGCAGTGTGATTGGGATCATGGACGCAGACGGGTAGCATCTGCCAGATGATCTGGAAAAACTTCTGATGAAAGCAGCGGCGGAACCGTTGGCGCTGATCCTTGGGGTTCGGACCATTGACAAGGACGTTCCTTGGAAATCGCGAATAGGAAACTTGCTTACACGCAGAGTATTCCGGCTGACTACCGGGGTAGAGGTATCCGACACGCAGACAGGATTGCGGGCCTTTTCATCCCGACTTCTTAACTTTATGCAAAATATACCGGGAGAAAGATATGAATATGAGATGAATGTACTGGTGACCTGCGCAAAACAGGGTATATCAATCATTGAGATCCCTGTACAGACAATCTACCATGACAGGGAAAACAGTTGCTCGCATTTCCGAAAAGTGAGGGATTCGATAAGGATTTACAGCCAGCTGCTAAAGTTCTCTCTTGTCTCCTTCTCCAGTTTCCTGTTGGATTATGGGTTATTTGTCCTGCTTACTTTGCTTCTGCCAAAAGTGGCCGCAGGAGTCATGGCAGCAAATGTTGGAGCAAGGGTACTAAGCGGCGGCTATAATTATATCATGAACTGCCGTCTGGTATTCCACGAGAAACATTCCTTAAAAACCGCGGTGGATTATGTGGCGCTGGCAGCTCTTATTCTGTTTTTGAATAACATACTGCTTCAGGTTTTTCTGTCCGGTCTTGGAATCCCGGTGTACCCGGCAAAGATTCTTACAGAATGCGTGCTCTTCCTGATCAGCTGGGTGATCCAGAAGAAATTGATCTTTTGCGGCGGGAAAGAGCTCCGGATTCCAATGAAAAAGAAAAGTGGTGAACGTATATGAAAAGGAAATTGATATCTTTCGTGTCAGAACTATTGATCACGGCGCTTCTGCTGGGCGGAATTTATGGCGCGAACTATCTGCTCCCGCAGAAAGGGATCATGGCGCAGACCATAACAGTACAAGCGGCAGGCGGAGCGACATCGCTCACTTCGGGAAGTGAAGGATCTCAAACAGAAAATTCTACGGATACAGGAATGGAAAGTCTATCGGACAATCAGACATCAGATAATCAGGCAAGAGAAAAAGAATTACAGGCATTGGTAGATAATTACTCCAATGGACTTCTGACAACAACTGTATCACTGGACTCACAGAACTGGCGGCAGAAATTTGCGGATAAGTTTACTGACCAGGTTATCTCTACGGATACCTCTTATACAAGTCCTGATATCTCCGTACAGATCAGCCACAATTCGTATGATACGAACAAACTGGATAAAACCCAGGGCGGAAATCATGAAAAATACGGGACGAATATTTCCTATGTTCTTGCCGATATTTATGTCAGTGGATGCTGAAACCATGGCCACCGGAGAATTAAAGCAGTCTCCGGAACTGGTCAGGCTTCGAAAAGAACTGACAGATCTGGGCTATCATTTCACGGTTCTGCTGGATGACGAGACCTTGTACTCAAATGTTTCGGAAGCAGAGTGGGCGCAGATAGAAAAGCTGATCGGACCGATTCCGGAACAGGCAAATTCGGTTACGGTAGGAAATGAAAATGTCTCAGTGATCAGATGCAGCTTTTATGAAGATAACGAAGAGTGCTCCATCATTGCGTTCAGTAATGGAGAAGGGAATCCGCTGGGAAGTAAAAGCTATCTTCAGAAATATATCATCCCGTACGTCTGGATTTTTGGGGCCTGTACCGTACTAATCGTTGTTCTGGTTAACGCGTGCTGTTCACGGTGGATAAATTCCCTGATCATTCCGCCTATGAAAGAAATAAGGCATGGTATGCAGAAGGTGAAAAACGGTATATTGGACGGTGAAATTCCCATACTGCGTCAGGATGAACTGGGGGAAGTGTGTGAGGAATTCAATGAGATGCAGAGGCAGTTGAAGCGTTCCAAAGAAGAGCAGTTGAAATATGAGACATATCGGAAAGAATTGATTTCCGGAATTTCTCATGATCTGCGCACGCCGCTGACGACGATCAAAGGCTATGTAGGAGGAATCCTGGACGGCATTGTCGATACGGAGGAAAAGCGGGAGAAATATCTCCTTGCCGTGCAGACCAGGACAAATGATTTGGAAAACCTGGTAAACCAGCTTTCTTCCTATAACAAAATGGAAAATCATATGTTTCGGTATCAGATGGAACAGACGGACTTAAAAGAGTTCATGAGCGGATATCTGGAAGAAAACGAGGCGTTTATCAGAGAAAACAGGCTGGATATCCTGCTATCCGCGGAAGATGGCAGAAGACTTGCGATGGACAGGGGTGCATTCAAGAGGATATTGGATAATCTGTTGACAAACAGTATCCGCTACAGGGAGAAGAGTGAGAGCCGGATCGAGATCACCATAAAGAAAAAGAATGACCGGATTTTCTGGAGTGTGGCGGACGATGGACCCGGGGTGGCGGAAAACTGTCTGGAAAAAATCTTCGAGAGCTTTTGCCGGCTGGATGAGGCAAGGGCACACTGTAGTGAGGGTAGCGGCCTGGGACTTGCTATCGTGAAACGGATTGTGGCAGATCATCAGGGAATGATTTATGCCAGAGACAGAATTGGCCTGGAAATATGTATGGAATTTCCGGAGGAATAATACAGGAGGAAGCGTATGGACAGGATCTTGATCGTGGAAGATGATGAATTAATTGCGGAACTGGAGCAGGACTATCTTCTGGCGGAGGGGCTGGAATCAGATATTGTTACAAACGGTGCGGAGGCTGTGCTGCGGTTCCGCAAAGGAGAGTATTCAGCCGTGCTTCTGGATCTGATGCTGCCGGGGAAAAGTGGATAAATTGTCTCTGGTATGTGGATACTTTCGCGCATATATCTGCTGCCCAGTCTACTCGGAGAGATTTGGACAGCCCAAATCTCCCCGTTTTCTCAATCCTGCACGGCAAACAGATGGAACGTCATGTCATAGACCATCCTATTTCCCCTCAGTCATGCCCTCCGTCTCATCCGTCATAATGGGCAGCTGATATACCCAGCTGTAATTATCCCGCTTTAAATATAAGGAAAAGATTTCCGCAACTGCCCCAAGAGGCAGCAATTTCTCCAGTTCGGGAGAAACGGTAATATTGATATCCATTTCCAGGGAAGTGTTCTCATAAATCGCATTCTTCAGTGTATCCAGAAAATAATCGCCAAGCTCAAGCATATGACCATATAACACAATAAGTTTGGGATTCAGCAGCATGACCGCGTTGGCAATGGCTGCGCCCAGGGAAGAAGCAAACTCCTTTACATAGTAGCGGCACATCTGGTCGCCGGTCTCGATTGCTTTGCGGATGTCCCGGGCAGTTATTTCGGAATCCTTCTCACAGTTTAATTTGGTATGTACATTCTGCTGTAACGCACTGCGGATGGCTTTGACCAGTTCCGGGAAGGAGTAACGGGACTCAATGCAGTCCGGTTTTCCGCAGTAGCAGAGCTTGTGTGCCGCGCCGTTTGTCTGAATGATTGTGTGGCCCAGCTCCCCGGCAAGACCGTTGGCTCCGGAGACGGCTTTGCCGTTGCAGCAGATGGAACAGCCGATACCATTGGAAAGCTCCACACAGATGAAATCATTTACACCCTTGGCTGTGCCGAAGTTCTGGGCCGCCATGATCGCCAGGGTGACGTCATAAAATACGTTGACCGGAATGGAAAAGGAGTTTTTCAGTTCCGGAAGGAGCACCCTGTGAATCCAGTCGCCAAGACGCGGATAAGCAGGGTGAAATTTTGCGATCGGATAGCTGGCGGGATCGTTGGAGGGGGTGCAGATGCCGATTCCGATGATGTTCTGGTCCTGATAAGTATCCAAAAGCTGTCGGATATGCGTGGTGATGTGAGACAAAAAATCCGGCTCCGACAGTTTTTTTGGAAAATCAATATTAATCTCCCTCAGAATCGTACCGTTGAACTGCGCCACGATAAACGTGATTGCGGAGATTGAAAATGAAATGCTGATGGCACAGAGGCGGTTCTTGTTGATCTCAAGCAGGATGCGTTTGCGGCCCGGGCCGGCAGAATAGGAGCCGGTTTCGATTAAAATATGCTCATCGATGAGCTGCTTTGTAAGGAGCGTGATGTTGGCCGGCTGATAGCTGGTTAAAATAGCCAGCCGGGTGCGGCTCACAGCCCCCAGATGGTTTACGATATTCAAGATCAGAAACCGCTTGTGGTCGTTGTAATTGCTGACCATGTCATTATAATTATAATCGTTTGTCATAAAAATCTCCTCTCCTTGCCCCCGTAAATATTTTTGTTTTCCTTACTATAACACAGTATTTTAGGAATAGCAATCGGCTTTAATTTCATTTTAGCAAAAAATGAGAGAGCTGTCTGTGGGAAAATGCACAAAAGTGTTTTCTAATATTGTATAAAATTAACAAAAAGTAAAAAAGGAAAGGTAAACTATTGATTTTTTGAAAGAAGATGATACAATTAATTGCATAAAGAAAAATAATTAGCAAGGAAAATCCAGGAAAAACTTTACAATTATTTTACTTAGAAAAAATAATTGAAAAAGTATACATGTCAAGGAGCGTGGGTTATGAGCAAGATACCGGAACTGCTTACTTCCTTAAGCGGTGAAAAAATTGATACGGTAGAAAAATGGGAGAAATTCCGCCGCAGAGAGATCCTCAACTTATTTGAGGAGTACGTGTACGGCGTCCGGGATATTGAGAGGCCGGAGAATCTGCGGTTTGAGATAAAACACGAGGACATCTTCCGCTGTATGCGCCGCAGAGAGATACGGGCAAGCTTCGATAGCTTTCAGTTTCCCTTTACCCTGTATCTGCCGCTGGAGCAAACAAAAGCGCTTCCGGCCTTTGTGCTGGTGCTCCATGAAAATATGGAAAATCATTCCTATTTTAATAAAGAAGGAAATCTGATCTTCGAGGACAGTCTGATGCCCATAAAGGATATCACGGAGCGGGGGTTTGCCGTGGCGGTGATGCCCACCCGGGACCTGTACCGGGACTGGATGGCTCACGAGCACTATCAGCACGGCGTGCTGGCCGCCGTGAAGACGCCCAAGGGCCGGCAGAAGAATTCCTGGGCCACCATTTCGGCCTGGGCCTGGGGAACCAGCCGGGTGCTGGATTATCTGGAGACGGACGAGGAGATCGATGACAAAAATGTGGCAGTGATCGGCCATTCCAGAAGCGGGAAGACGGCGCTCTGGGCGGCGGCCACCGACCAGCGGTTCAAGCTGGCCGTTCCCAACAATTCGGGCTGCATGGGCGCGGCTGTTCTGCGTGGAAAAGAAGGCGAGCATGCCAAGGAAATCAACATTTCCGACTGGTTTTGCGAGAATTTCAAGGATTTCAATGAATATGAGGAAATGCTTCCGGTAGATCAGCATATGCTTTTGGCACTGGTAGCGCCCCGTTATGTGTATGTGACAAGCTCTCAGATCGATACCTGGGCGGACCCCAGGGCGGAATACTTAAGCTGCCGGCTGGCAAGCGAAGCCTTTGAACTATATGGTCTGAAGGGCTTTGAGGCTCCGGCGGAGGAGCCGCCGCTGGAGGAGCCCATCCAGGAAGGGCATATTGCCTATCATATGAAACGGGGAGACCATTCCATTACCGCCTACGACTGGAATCATGTCATGGATTATTTTGAGAAGATTATAAAGCAGGAAAATGAGGAGAGAGTATGATTGCGATTAAGAACGCGGTACTGGTTATGCGCGACTATTTGATACCCGACGGGGTGCTGCTGATGGAGAAAGGTGAAATCAGCGCCTATGGGGAGAACGGGGAAGTGGAGATTCCCAAGGACAGTGAAGTGATAGATGCGGGAGGTTTTTTTGTGGGGCCGGGATTCGTGGATATCCATACCCATTCTGACGGGAAAGTATTTTTCCATGAGGACCCGGCAGCCGCTTCCCGATATCATTTAAAACACGGGACTACCACAGTCCTGCCGGCGCTGTATTTCAGTATGAACGCGGAAAAATATAAAAAGGCCATCCGGGTGATCCGGCAGGCCATGGAAAATGGGGAGGGCGCCAATATCGGAGGACTATATATGGAAGGCCCCTATCTGAATCCCAAATTCGGCTGCGACAAGGAGAGAAATCCCTGGCGGGGCCCCATCGACCGGAAGGATTATGGCCCCATTATCGAGGAGGCATGGGATATTGCCAGGGTGTGGGCCCTGGCGCCGGAGCGGGAGCGCATTCTGGACTTTGTCCTGGATGTGAAGAAGAAGAACCCGGCAGCCGTATTTGCAGTGGCCCACAGCGAGGCGTCCCCCCAGCAGATCGAAGCGCTGATGCCCTATGGGCTGCGTATCGGCACACATCACACCAACGCCACCGGCGACCTTGCCAAGTACCCGGAGTGCCGGGGAGTCTGTGTGGACGAGGCGGTCAATTATAACCGGGAGATTTACGCGGAACTGATCTGTGACAGCCGGGGCATTCATGTGGACCCCTACATGTTGCGCCTGGTGCGGAGGATCAAGGGGGATGACCGGATCATTCTGATTTCTGACGCTTATGCCTGCGACGGGCCCATTCCGCCGGGGTATGAAGGAGTTTCGGATATCAATTTCGACCACAGCGGCGAGATCGCCGGTTCCAAGATGACCTTGGATGTGGCCTGCCGGAATATGATGAAGCATACCGGCGCTTCCGTTGTGGATGTGTTCCAATACGCGTCCTACAACCCGTCCAGAGCAGTGGGCTTTGTGGACCGCGGCGAGATTGCCGTGGGAAAGAGAGCGGACCTGGTACTGGTTGATTATAATATGAATGTCAAAAAAGTCATTATGAAAGGGGAAGTACAACAATGAAAGACATTATTTTTGACCCGCCCACAAAATTTGATTTCAAATGCGGAGATTACGTGCCCTTCAAGGACCGGGAGGTGTGCGAGCGCCTGCGCAAGATCAGCGGGACAGATCTGGAGAAGCATGAGAACCCGGATTTTCATATCAAGGTCATGATGAACCCCCATCCGGTGCTGATTGCCACACTGTTTTCAAGGCTGAAAGCCGCTTCCGAGGCCGGTAAGAAATATACCATGATCCTGGGAAATCCGGAGCCGGAGACCTATATCCCGCTGGCACAGCTGATCAATTATTTCCAGGTGGACTGCAGCAAGCTGCATATCTTCGCCATGGACGAGTGGGCGGACGATATGGGAAATATCGCCCCCGAGACCTACGAAGCCGGATTTGCCCATTCCATGCTGAAATATTTTGTCTATCAGATAGATCCCAAACTGCGGATGCCGCTGGAAAATGTCCATTATCCCACCAATGAAAATATCGGCCATTATTCCAAGCTGATCACCGAGATTGGCGAGGGCGGAGCGGATATCTGTTCTTCCTCTCCTGGTTGGACAGGCCATATGGCATTTATCGATCCGGTGGACGAGTTTATGACGGACAACATTGACGAGTGGCTGAATATGGAGGCGCGTATTGTAACCCTGCACCCCCTTACCGTGGCCCAGAACTCTCTGCACGGGGTATTCGGACAGTCCGGTTATATCGCCAGCGTGCCGCCCAAGGCTGCCACCATCGGCCCCGTTGACGTGAAGAACGCAAGAGAGAGAATTGAAGTGCATGCGCTTCTGACAAATAATACTTTTTCGTCCTGGCAGAGAATGACGTCCCGTCTGGTGCTTCACGGACCGGTGACGCCTGCCATTCCAAGCTCCATGCTGCAGTTGATGAAAACCCAGGTCTATGTGAGCGAAGAGATCGCGGCGCCCTTTGAGTGCTGGGAAAAAGTTGGATATTAAATCATAGGAGGAACAAAAGAGATGAAAAGGAAAGTAAAATTCGGCGCGGTAGGCGCCAGCGCTATGGGGCTTTTGCACATCCAGGCCATTGCCCGCCATCCGGAAATGGAGTTGGTTGCGGTCTGTGACAAGAACCCTGCCCGTCTGGAGATTGTAAAGGAGAAGGTTGACTGCCCAAACCTCTATACCGATTGGCATGATCTGATCAAGAATCCCGAGGTGGAGGCGGTGGTGCTCTGTATCCCCGACGGCCTGCATATGGAAATGACCGAGGAAGCGCTGAAGGCAGGCAAAGACGTCCTTTGCGAGAAGCCCATGGCGCTGACCCTGGAGGAATGTGAGAAAATGCGGGAGGCCGAGAAGAAATACGGTCACCGGCTGATGATCGGGCAGATCTGCCGCTATACGCCGGCCTTTATCCTTACGAAAAAGCTGATCGAACAGGGGGAGATTGGAGAACTGTACTTTGTGGAGAGCGAATATGCTCACGATTACTCCGTTGCCCGGGGCGCCGACGACTGGCGGGTGGACCCGCGCCGGGAGCCCTACATTGGCGGCGGCTGCCATGCGGTGGACCTGCTGCGCTGGATTGCCGGAGACCCCTATGAGATCACGGCCTACTCCAACCACAAATGTCTCACCGACTGGCCCGTGAACGACTGCACCATTTCCATTCTGCGGTTCCCCAACGACGTGCTGGGCAAGGTGTTTGTGTCCATTGGCTGCAAGCGGGACTATACCATGCGGTCTGTGTTCTACGGCACCAAGGGTACCATCATCTGCGACAATAAGAGCACCCACATTTCCGTCTACAAAACGGGGCTGAAGGATGAGGACAGCCTGTTTGCGGGAAAACGGGATTACACCATCCCCATCAAGCTGCCGGTGGAAGTGGATAACCACAACACCTACGGCGAACTGGAAAGCTTCGCCCAGTGCATTTTGAAGGATGAGCCTGTACCCACCACTTCCTATGACGGAGAGTGCACCGTGGCCGTATGTGTGGCGGCAGCGGAATCGGCTGCAAGCAACAAGATGGTGCAGATTCAGTACCCTGTAAAATAATAGGGTGACGGGTGATAGTTGTCATCCATGGTGAAGTATGAAAACTACGGTAAGAGAAAAAATAAAGTCAAGTGTATTGATACTATTTGGAATTATATTGACCGGATTCGCCATCAGCGTGTTTTTTGTGCCAAATAAAATCGTGAATGGCGGGTCCTCCGGGCTTTCGACGGTTCTGTACTATACCACAGGACTGAAGCCGTCCCTGGGTAACGCGCTGATCAACGCGGTATTGCTGCTGATAAGCCTGTTCTGCTTCGGGTGGAGATTCGTGGTAAAGACGCTGATCAGCATAGGAATCTTATCGGCGGTGATAGAAGTATTTTCCTATGTACCGCCTGTGACAGACAATATGATACTGGCAGCCGTATTCGGAGCGGTATTGTACGGCTTTGGAATCGGGATCGTGCTTTCCCAGGGAAGCACCACCGGAGGGACCGACATCCTGGGCAGGCTGATACAGCATAAATTTCCCCACTGGAAGATCGGGAAGATTCTGTTGGGCGTGGACCTGTTTGTCATAGCGCTGTCCTTTGTCACCTTTCGGACCACCGAGGCGGTGCTGTATGGAGCGATTGCGCTGTTCATATCAACGACGGCCATTGATTATCTGATGAAGACCCTGAATATCTCAAAGCTTGCCTTTGTGATTACCGACAAGGGGGCGGAGATATCAGATGTTTTGATCCATACCTCTCCCCGGGGCGTTACCCTGGTGGATGTCACCGGAGTTTACAGCCATAGTCCGAAGCAGATGATGATATGCGCGTTGAAGGAAAGCGAGCTTCCCGAATTTCAGAGGAAAGTGCTTAAGATGGATGAAGCGGCCTTTATCATCTACTCCGAATCCCAGCAGATCGTGGGAAATGGTTTCTACACTTACGGGTAGCGTGGACAATTTCGAAGTATCAGGAGGAAACTACTATGAATAAAGTAAAAATTGGTATTGTTGGCTATGGTATTATGGGTAGCGGGCATGTCAGAAAACTGAAGGCCGGTATGGTGAAGAATATGGAGGTTACCGCTATCTGTGATATTTCAGAGGAAAGAAGAGAGGCGGCAAAGAAAGCCTATCCGGAAATCGCGGTGTTTGACAATGCGGAGGAACTGTATGAGAGCAGGCTGTGCGATACCGTTCTCATCGCGGTACCCCATTATGGACATCCGCCCCTGGCTATTAAGGCTTTCGCCCATGGTCTCAATGTCATTATCGAAAAACCGGCGGGTGTATATACAAAACAGGTAAAAGAGATGAACGAGGCGGCGGCAAAATCGGGTAAGTTGTTCGGTATCATGTACAATCAGAGAACCAACCCGGTCTATCAGAAGCTGCGGGAAATGATACGGCGGGGAGACCTGGGACATATCAAGAGAATCACCTGGATCATCACCGACTGGTACAGGCCCCAGGCGTATCACGACAGCAGTGCCTGGCGTTCCACATGGAAGGACGAAGGTGGCGGTGCCCTGATCAATCAGAATCCCCACCAGTTGGATCTGTGGCAGTGGATGTTTGGTATGCCGGACAGAATCTATGCGAGAGCAAGCTTCGGAAAGTATTACGACATCGAAGTAGAAGATGATGTGATGGCGTATTTTGAATATGATAACGGAACCACCGGAGAGTATATCACCTCAACAGGTGAAGCGCCCGGTACCAACCGGCTGGAGGTTGCCTGCGATATGGGGAAAGTGGTGATCGAGAACAATAAGCTGATTTTCCATCGGAATGCGGTCTCGGAACGGGAATTCAACAAAACTAACACACAGCCCTTTGGCGTACCGGAGTGCTGGGAGTGCAACATACCGGCTGATTTTTCCGGCGGACCTCAGCATGTGGGCATACTTCAGAATTTCACCGATGCGTTGCTGAAGGGAACGGAGCTTCTGGCAAAGGGAGAAGAGGGGATTTTGGGGCTTACTATTTCCAATTCCATTCATCTGAGTGCCTGGACAGGAGAAACCGTGGATGTAAAGAATTTCCCGGATGACAGATTTTATGAACTCCTGCAGGAAAAAATCAGAAATTCGAGGGGGTAAATCATGGACAAGCGAATAGGCGCGCAGTTATATACAGTTTGTAAATCCATCCAGACGCTGGAGGATTTCGATGAGAGTTTAAGAAAGATAAAGGAGATCGGATATCAGATCGTTCAGATTTCCGGTACGTCTCTGGCTGCGGCGGACATGAAGCCTGTTCTCGATAAATATGGCCTGGAGGTTGTGGTTACCCACAGGGATTATGAGGATTTCCTGAAAAATCCGGAAGAAATCATCGAGTACAACAAGCTTCTGGGCTGCCAGTTTTGTGGTATCAGCTATATGGAGAAAAATTACAGAGAAAGCAGCGAAAGCGTCAGCAAGTTTATTGCGGGAATCAATCAGGCTTCCGAGAAGCTTCGCCAGGCAGGACTGTATCTGGGATATCACAATCATGCCTTTGAATTTGCAAAACAGGATGGAACGTTCATCATGGACCGGATCATCGAAGAGACAGATCCGGAAAATGTGAAATTCATCGTAGATACCTACTGGCTCCAGGTAGGCGGAATGAATCCGGCAGGCTACATCAGGAAGCTGGGAGAGCGGGCAATGGCCATCCATTTCAAGGATTTAAAGATGAACATAGACAATAAGTTTGAAATGGCGGAAATCGGGGAAGGTAATTTTGACTGGGATGAGATCATCAAAGCCTGCGGGGAAGCAGGCACGAAATGGGCGCTGGTAGAGCAGGATGTCTGTCAGCGGGATCCCTTCGAGTCACTGAAGATGAGTTATGATTATTTAAGGAAAAAAGGATTTTGTTAAGCAAAGGCCTATCTAAAAATACATATCATTAAGGAGGGAAAGGAATGAAGAGAAACTTTAAGAGAGTTCTGACGCTGGTGCTGGCTTTTGCCATGCTGCTGTCGGGCGTGCCGGTTTCCTATGCTTCGGACGATAGTACGGGAAGCGGCGGTACTGCTGGTACTGGGGAAGTCTTGTTTGAAGATGACTTTGAAGACGATGCGTATTTCAGCAGCCTGGAAGACCTGGAAGGGGAAGAATTGGCGGAAGCGCTGTTCGGGGAGGGGAATTATCTTCTCGGACATTCGGTTACAGATGCGAATCTGAAGATTGAGAACGGCGCTTTGCGGCTTATTGGTGATACAGGTCTCGTAAGTTCGGATGATAGGCCAAGAAATAATCGGACGCAGTTATTACTGGTTAACGACGAGCGGATTTCGGAGCAGGGCGTTGTGATTGAGTGTGATTATATATTGAACGAGGGCTCTGAAAATGCGTTTACCTTTGCCAGTCAGCCAGTCACTGAAACCCTTACGGCTATCGAAAGCAAGACATGGATGGCAGGAATCTGGTCCAACGCAAAATCCCGTACCGCGTTACGGTATG
>CALWLN010000017.1 GCA_944381535.1 uncultured Lachnospiraceae bacterium | reverse complement strand
GGTACAGGGTAGCCGGTTCACACGGGTTTTTCCCCATTTTTGCTTCCACCAGGGCCGCCAGCCGGTCAATCCCGGACCGGAGGTCCGTGTAACCGGTCATGATATAAACCGACCGGAACCCGGCCGCATCATTCAGCATGGCGGATCACCCGCAGGACGGACGCAAGCAGGGAGGGATCGGTATCCACGGTTACATGGATCGTATACTGGTTCCACTCCAGATCCAGTCCGCCTTGTTGGGACGGCTCCTTTTCCTTCCCCTGGCACGAGGCCATCAGTTCCCTCGATACCGGGACCATCTCCCCGGGCCGCAGCCCATCCAGGCAAGCCTCCCGGACACGGCGGAGACGGTAATAATAAGTTGCTTTCGTAATCCCTTGTTCCCCACACCATTCCTCCACGCTCATCCCCGCCGGACGGTTCCGGCAGGCCTGGATTTGTTCCGTCCATTGCTGGAGGCGGTATTGTGTTGCTGTCATGGTTGTAATAGAGTCCATTTTTACCACCTTGTTTGAGTAAAGTCAAAAAAGTTCAGTTCTCAACTTTTTTGACGGATGATAGTTTCCTCTCTATTTTCCCATAACTGTTTTATTTGGGACAGGTACGTCCTATGCACCGTTTACTTTTTATCTGAAGGTATCTAGTCCACATATTGGGATGTTTTTTATAATCTCCTATTGCGTAACCATTGGAGCGGTCCTCAAATACACCGCTTTTCAGCTCGTAATGAAAAGTCTTGATGAGATCCTCGCTTAAAGGCTCATCCAGTGTGTCGATCATTTTATTGAACATCAGGAAATGGCCGTTTGTCTCCTCTAAATTCTAAACATGTATATTCTTAAAGAAATCACTCCTCGGCTCTGCCGGCAGCCGAAGGTTGTATCCCAGCCGGATCAGTTCCTGGAGCTTGATCAGCATCAGATTGATTTCCGAATTCATGGCTTTGGCGATATGTACCACATCATAGCCGTTCCGGGCGTATTCCAGGCACTCGTCTGTGTCAATCAGCACATGGGCGGCAAAGGCGTTGGCCACATATTCGGTGGTGTTGTGCATCCGGAATAACTCAAATTCCTGTAGGCCTTTCCCTTTTGCCAGGTTTCGGTGGTAAATATCGTGCCCCATTTCATGGCCAGCCACCATTTGGGTCAGGTATTCGTCCATCCGATTGTTGAGCAGCATAACCCGTTGCTGCCAACGGAATGTATACATACCAAGCAGATTTTGAAGGTGATCGGTTTCTATCACACGGATCCCGTTTTCATGAGCCAGTGTGAGTGTATTGCGGGTTCCATACCGTTGCACCAGCTGATCCGCTTTCTTATATATTCCAACAGAATCAATCAATGGTAATGACACCTCCCTGGGAGTGTGAGAAAACAATACCCTGTCAGCTTGGGAAATGCTCTATTCGGTAGGCTTTCGGTACTTTTTGGGAGTATATTTCTTATTTTTCTTCTTCGCATCCCAGTAGATCTCCATCATGGCCTGCATGACGCCGTCACGGTCTTCCTCGGACAGTTCGCCGCCGGCAAATAATCCGCCCAGATCCTCCACCAGTTCCATAGCCTGGCGCTTCCCTCGGGACCCATATTGTTTTTGGGCTTCCGCGATGAAGTCATCATCCTCATTATGAAGATAAGTGGCGTCTACTCCCAGGATGCCGGCCAAGGTAGAATATACCTTTCGGTCTTGAGGGTAGGTTTTGCCCTTTTCATAATTGATAATTGTGTTTGTCCCCAGTCCGGCCTTTTTCGCCAGTTCTGCCTGTGTAATCCCAAGCTCGGTTCTGCGTTTCCGGAGCTTTTCACCAAATTTCATCGTTACCTCCTATCCGTTACCGTCATTTTGTGAAGTCTTGCCGTTCACCGATGGCCGTTTGCGAAAACACAAACCGGTTGCAATATGTGTTAAAGATACTCTTGACATACACAAACAGATTGTGTACAATAAAAACACAAACGGATTGTATGTTTATTTTAAAACAGTTTGCGTGTTGCGTCAAGGGGTTTGTCTATGGAAAGAGCAATTTTGCATTGCGACATGAACAATTTCTATGCCAGCGTAGAGTGTATGCTGGACCCATCCCTCCGTGAGTGTCCGGTGGCAGTCTGCGGGTCGGTGGAAGAACGCCATGGGATTGTCCTGGCAAAGAATTACAAAGCCAAGGCTTACCGGGTTCAGACGGGGGACGCCGTCTGGCAGGCAAAAGAAAAGTGCCCGGGTCTGGTGGTTGTCCCGCCGCACTATGAGGAATATATCAAGTATTCCAGGCTGGCCCGGGAAATCTACAGCCGGTATACCGAACAGGTGGAGCCTTATGGGATGGATGAATGCTGGCTGGATGTTTCCGGGACAGAAGCCCTCTTCGGCACACCCGAAGAAATAGCGGACAGGCTGCGGGCAACCATTAAATTTGAACTGGGACTTACCATTTCCGTGGGTGTGTCCTTTAACAAAGTATTTGCCAAGTTAGGCTCCGACTTGAAGAAACCGGACGCCGTCACCGTGATCCGGAAGGAAAGCTTCCGTGATCAGATTTGGAAACTCCCCGCGGAGGACCTGCTGGGCGTGGGCCCGGCAACCGGACGCGTATTTCATAGAGTTGGCATTCATACCATAGGGGATTTGGCACAGACCGATCCCAGATACCTGCGTAGCTGGCTGGGTAAGAATGGGGAACTTTTGTGGCGTTTCGCCAATGGCAATGACCTTTCCCTTGTTGCCAAGAAGGACTTCATCCCACCTATCAAAAGCGTGGGTCATGGGATTACGACCGTGGCGGATCTGGAGACGCCGGAGCAGGTGTGGACGGTGATTTTGGAGCTGACTCAGGACATTGGCCATAAGCTCCGGAGCCATGGGCTGAGCGCGCGGGGAGTCGCGATTCACATTCGGGACAACACGCTGGAAACCAGACAATGGCAGACACAGTTGGGGATACCCACCCAGGCTTCTGTGATCCTCGCCAGAAGCGCTTTTGAACTCTTCCGAAAAACATATTCCTGGAGGAGGCCCATCCGTTCCGTGACGGTCCAGGCTATATCCCTTATCCCACAGGATATGCCCTGGCAGGCCAGTCTGTTTGTGGACACGGAAAAACTGGAAAAGCTTGAGCGTCTGGAACGGTGCGTGGATGATATCCGGAGGCGTTTCGGGAAGAACAGTATCCGGCAGGGGATATTGCTGCGGGGGGCATATATGCCGCCGGAAAAAGCGGAGATCACCATGCCGGCAGGCATGATCCATTAACAAGGAGATGATCATTTGAACAGTAGGAAAGTATATGTGGACGTGGAGGTGACCCACCGGAAGGATGGTTCCGCCCGGCCAAACACCATTACATTTGAGGACGAGGGGAAATTTGAGATTGACCGGGTGCTGCAGATCTGCCGTGCCGCTTCCACCAAGGTGGGGGGTACTGGAATCCGGTATACTGTGCTGATATCCGGCAAGCAGGCGTACCTGTTCGATGAAGAGAACGGGCGCTGGTTTGTGGAAGCGAAGAACAGGGGGAATGGGAATTGAAATATCTTTCCAGGAAGGAAATTGAGGAAATCGCGGAGTGGATTAGTGCCTGCTACAGGCGTCTGCCGGAAGTGAGTGAAAGAGAGGTCTACCGCATTGATCCGCAGTTGCTCTGTGAACGCCTTTTAGGATTACAGGTTGACTATCAGCACTTGTCTTTGGATGGAACTATTTTGGGCTTGACTTCCTTCTCAGAGCTGGGAATTGAGGTGTTTGAGGAGAGCGATGAGGAGACGTTCTATTATCTGGACGGGAAAACAATTCTGGTGGAAAGAGATCTGAAACAGGATATTTCCCAGACAGGCCGCCTGAATTTTACCATGGCCCATGAAGCCAGCCATCAGATTTTTAAGAAATTATATCCGAAAGCGTATGGGACTCAGGAAAAACACCGGGATATTCATTTGCACCGGGCAGGTATAAAACGTTCGGTGGAGGACTGGGAGGAGTGGCAGGCGAATGCCCTGGCATCCGCGATCCTTTTACCCAAAGATCTGGTGGCCCAGGCAATGGATCTGTTCGGTATAGGCGGGCGGGTAAATGTTGTGGATAAAACTTACACACCCTATCTGTACAAAAAGTTTGCTGCCATGGCAGCTTTTTTAGGGGCCTCTAAAACGACACTTGCCATAAGGATGCGGGAACTGGGCTGGTGGGAAGAAGGCGGAAGCTGTGTGATAGAAAAGGAAGAAAGCGGGAGCGTCTATGGAAAAAAGGGAACAGAAAATCATTGTCCGGTGTCCCTACTGTAACTGGAGAATCCTGGACAAGGTGACGCCGGCCACCGGGAAGATTGAGATTAAATGCCCCCGGTGTGGCCGGGTGGTGGAGGTGGATTTATCCCTCCGGCGGTATGTAAAGTACCGGAAAGTGTTTTCCGGTATCTGGAATAAAAACAAGAAAAAATAGGAGGCTGTGACAACAGAACAGCGGATGTACCGAGCCATGGAACCGACGGCGTGACAAGCTGACCGAGTTACCAAATTGCCGGACATCAAGACGGATGAGAGAAATCTTGGAAGTCTTGATGCCCGGCTTTTTTGTTGCCGCTCCGGAAAGGGGAGGCCGTGCGGCGGTTCGTGTGGCAATGCCAGGTGGCAAAGTATCCGTAATCCTTGGATTTTGGTTTCAGCAGGCGAGATTCAAGATTTAAAGGAGATTACGGAAATGGCGAAAAATTGCGCAAATAGATATCAGAAATTTAAGGAAGAGTGCAAGGTGATCAACCTGCGTTATGAGTACAGTGGATATCAAGGAGAAGCCCAATGGGCTGTTGTAACGGAGCTTTCCCCGGAAGCCCTTTTGGAGAAATATCCGGAGATTATGGAGGAGTATATGCCTTGTGTGCTGCTCTCAGT